>CAZDYN010000154.1:0-5997 GCA_964509635.1 uncultured Nitrosomonas sp.
CCGGCATCACGATAGGATAGTTGCGTTGCACCAGGATGATCAAAATGGGATGAAGTCAAGTTGAGTTCTCACGTGATTATGAAATGAATGCTGCTTACAAGTGGCAATTTTACCGCAAATGAGCGATGCACATGGTGTGGATATGTAAAATCAATGGGAGAAGTGTTGGGGTCAAATGGATCATGGAACTGATTTTCAGTGCAAGTGCTGTTTCCGCGGTAACGTTAAAATAAATAAGTTGTGCTGGTTTTCCGGTCAGTTTAATCACCCCTTATTTCTTTGTGTAACTTCCCTTGCCGTCAGGAGCAAGGGAAGTTACATATTAATTTTAACCTACCACCACATGACTCCTGTTTCACCCGAAGCCGCAGCATAATACATACGAACCCGCAATACATAGATGCGATCCTTAATGAGGCGCCGCCGGATATAGGCGTTGCGGTCTTCTCCACTATCGTCATCGGCAGTCACGTAAATATCGCTTTTGTTGGCGCGTTCGAATAAAACAGCAACAACATCTGATTGACCAAAGGTGCGGATTTCGTAATACCGTGAAGCGGCGGGTTTAAGCAAAAAATTGCGTTGCTGGCCTGCCGTAATCTGTAATCGGCGCGACTCAAGCAATGGCAGGACTTCATCATCAGACGATTTGAGCGGTGGATAGAAGGTCTTAACCCATTCTTTATCACGGGTGGACAATCCGCCCGCCGGCTGTAATCCCGCATTATATTTTTCCGGCTTGAGGATGAGACCGGCCTTGAAGGAATAGTGCATGACCGAATCCGGATCCCAGCTTGATCCTTGCACTTCATCGGCAGGTATTTTGCGAATGATGTTATGAAAAGTCATTTCCCGCGACCAGAAGTTTGGCGAACCCCCTAGGTCGTGGTAAACAGCTTCTTCATCCCAGACAATTCCGGCATTGGGATTCTGGTGCTCGTGCGGAAATCCCATGGTATGACCAATCTCATGGCAGGCAACATCAATACCGTAGTCGCCGCTGGCAATACCATCGGCAGGATCGAGATTCATGGTGCGGTCGTCCTGGCCCTCATGATGTATTTGGCGTCCGACGTAGGACCAGTGGCCGTCCCCTGATTCGAAACCGATGCGTATTTCAGCCTGTGCACGATCGGCGGTTTCTTCAAACTTCAAACCGATTCCAAGATCAATCCAACGTTTGAATGCCTTACGTACTTGAGATTTGAGCGTGTCATTTCCCGACCATTTTTTAAATTGACCGGTATTTTCAAAAAACGCGTAACGAAGCAGTGTGCCGTTTACCCACTTGTCTGTATTCATGCGGATAAGGCGCAAACGTTCTCCTGCCACGGAAGGGGAGAAGGATCTCGGCACGCCTTCCCGGAGCGTGCAGAATCGCTTGCCGACGTTGTTCTCGGAATTTTCGGATTTATTTTTACCTTTCTTGGAGTACCCGGAACTCGATTTTGTTTTGCTCATCACAAGATCTCCTTTTAGGATTAACAATTCAATCACAGGCTCAGTTACGTTAACGATCGAAGCCGTCAGCGGCTAACTGATAACTGCTAGTGTAACAGAGCAATCTTCAGGTGTTTTCCTGTTTGCTTACAAAAAGGGTGCTTCTAAGTTGAGTTCGCCGGAGGATAAAAAGATTGAATAGACAAATATTTTTTTCTCATTGTGGGAAAACTCACTCCAGGATGACCGCCAATACAGTACATTGTGATCACGAGCAAATATCCGCTTCGAATGACAACAATGTGATGGAAAATAGGACCGGGTTAGTGGATTGGGTGATGAATGCGAAATAGTGCTGGCGGAAGAGGGTAACCAATATATGCCAATCCTGGGAAAGTTCGAGCAAGTTGATTATGTTCGTGGTTCTGTAGTATTAAATGAGCATAATTAATGCGTTACTATCTGTTCTGGGCCTGTTTAAAGATTTAATCGGAGTTTTCCCAGCAAACCCGTAATAAGTTTTTTACACAACGGTTTCTTTGTATACGGAGGATTGATGATGCCAAAAGTTTACTATGGAACAAAGAACGAGCCAGCATTCGAGCTGGAACAAAGTGATGATTTAATCGCAGTCCGGACGCGTAGCGGACGGTCGCTGACGCGATCGGCGAGCCCTGTTGCCCGGCCTATTGCCGCAGAACTGGATGATGGAACACTGGTAGTGGCTTATCCTGAAGTGGGGGTGGAAGTCTACCGGATTCCGGCAGGCCGGAATATCAGGTCGGTGAGCGATCGAAAATCCGCGCTACGCGCTTCCCCTGACGTGCAATTTGCAGGGGGGGTGCTGGTCGATCCGGTTTCGAAAGAGCCGGTACTGTACACGGAAAATATTTTTGTTAAGTTTATCGATACTGCCGACCCGGATGATTGTACTGAAATCATCCGTAATGCAGGGCTGTCGATCAAATCACAGCTTGACTATGCCACCAATGCCTATTTCCTCGAAGCGCCTGCCGGGACAGGGCAGAAGGTTTTTGATATCGCGAATGACTTGTTGAAGCGTGACAATGTTGAATACTGCCACCCGGAACTGATCCGTCCACGTGCCCGGAAGCAGATTTTTCCGCAGCAATGGCATTTGCAAAGAACCATGATTAATGGCCTGGCGGTGGATGCCAGTGCAAATGTGGCGGCTGCTCATGAAATCGCACAAGGTGAAGGGGTTATCATCGCCATTATTGATGATGGTGTCGATATCGATCACCCCGAATTCTCTGGGACCGGCAAAATTGTTGCGCCTCTTGATGCCACTTTAAATACCCATGATCCGCGCCCGAAAGATGTATTCGGCACGGGTCCGGATGGTGATAATCATGGCACAGCGTGCGCAGGTGTGGCATGTGCTAATGGGAAAGATGGCGCATCGGGTGTGGCGCCCAAGGCCAGGCTGATTCCGATCCGTCTTGCTTCAGGATTGGGCTCTCAGCAAGAGGCGAATGCTTTTAAGTGGGCCGCCGATAATGGCGCGGATGTCATTTCATGCAGTTGGGGGCCGCCTGATGGCCGCTGGTGGGATAAAAACGATGCCAAACATCGCAATGTTTTTCAACTGCCTGCCAGTACCCGGCTAGCGATCGACTTCGTCACGCAAAAAGGACGCAACGGTAAAGGTTGTATTGTTTTGTTTGCCGCAGGTAATGGCAATGAATCCGTCGACAATGATGGTTACGCCAGTTATGAAAAAGTCATCGCGGTTACAGCGTGTAATGACCACGGCACCCGCAGCATTTATAGCGATTTTGGTAAGGCAGCTTGGTGCGCATTCCCCAGCAGTGATTTCGGTTATGCTCCTTTTAACCACCCTGAGCCGCTAACCACGGGAATCTGGACCACGGATCGAGTGGGTGCGCATGGTTATAATCCGGACGAGCAAGGTCATGCTGCGGGCGATCCGGCATTTAATTACACCAACAGTTTCGGTGGCACATCCAGTTCATGTCCGGGTGCGGCGGGTGTGGCTGCACTGGTACTGTCCGTAAATTCTGATTTGAAGTGGCTGGAAGTGAAAGATTTGTTTAAACGGGCCTGTGACAAGATTGATCCGCAAGGTGGTAATTATGATACCGCAGGGCATAGCCTGAAGTATGGGTATGGCCGGCTGAATGCACGAACTGCGGTCGAACTGGCCAAGCCAAAGCCCAAAAATAGCATCAGCATCAAGCGCCGGTTCGATGCGCCAATTTTGGATATGCAAACAGTGTCGTTTGCCTTGGAAGTGGCTGAAAGTACACCGGTCGAGTCATTCACCGTAAGCATGGATATTCGGCATACTTACATCGGTGATTTGATTATTTCACTGCTGCCTCCGGCTGATATGGGTGTTGGCACAGTGGTGCTTCATTCCCGTGCCGGCGGTTCCACCAAGAATCTGAAGCAAACCTTTGATGCGTTTACAACACCGGCATTGGCCAAATTTTCCGGCAAAAAATGCAAAGGAGCCTGGACACTCCAGATCCAAGACGTGGCAGCGCAGGATTCCGGCACCTTGGTATCGTTTGGCCTCAATCTGTCATTTCCGCGTGCTGACAGAGTGATGTTTGCTCCGGAAATAAATGAACCGAAGAAAATGTCCGGCAAAGCCGCGAAGTAAATGCAAGCCCGTGTATCCTGGTTTGAGTTTTTAAATCGAATGCCAAACCGGAAGCCGGATTATTGCAATAAAGCGGTGCATGGCCGCTTTCCAAGCCGGCCGATTGGCAGGAGCGGATAGGCAATTATTTAACGGGAGGTAACAAAAATGGATCTTACGACATGGTTAGACGTGGCTATTGGACTTACTTTGGTTTATCTGGGTGTTAGCTTGTTTGTCACCATTATCAATGAGTACATCGCGCAGATGCTGAATTTGCGCGGGCGCGAGTTGCATGCTGCTTTAAAGAAACTGATCGATGATAAAACAATCAAGAAAACGCTGACGCAACATCCGGCATTGGAATCCTTCTTCAACAATCAACCCGGGAAAGCCAGTTCTTATGTGGATCCCAAGATACTGGGACAACTGCTCATTGGCAGTCTTTCTACCGCTGCGACAACCCATAACACAATGAATCAGATTTCAGAGGCTATCGACAATCTGCCTGATTCGTCATTGAAGGCGCAGCTTCAGAGTATCTACCGGACTGCGGGAAGCACAACAGAAAATTTGGTAGCAGCAGTGAGCGAATGGATGGATCGCTCGCTTACCATGATGGGTGAACAATATAAACGTAATTTACAAGTTATCAGCTTTGCAGTCGGACTGGTAATCACGGTTTTTCTGAACATCAATACGATTACGTTGACCGAACAACTCTACCGCGATAAGGAATTAAGAAGTGCAACGACTGCTCGAGCTATTCAAATTACCGAGCATACTACCAAGGAAACGTTTGAAAAGTGCAAGAACCTGTCTGATGCAGCGGCTCTAAAAGATCCGGCTTGCACCGGCCTGAAAGAATTAACCGATACAATCCAGCAGCATAATCAATCCTTGGGCAAATTACCTATCGGCTGGTCTGATACTTCGGTATCGTTCGAGGGAACGAAGCAGCAGATCTTTTTTTCCTGTGCGCAGCATATTTTTGGATGGCTGCTCACCGCACTTGCGGTATCGCTGGGTGCGCCATTCTGGTTTGATTTGCTTAACAAAGCCGTCAGTATGCGTCATGGCATGCGCAAACCGGGGTAACATAACCCGAGTTTGATTTTTTCCGGAGTAGCTCTAAAAACCGTACAATTTATCGTGGACTGGAATGATTGGCCGGATATGAAATCCGTTGGCTCCATGCCGCCAGATATTCGTTCGAGTATGCATTGACTTACGGTTTTCAGGGTTACTCGCGGTATAGCAAAAGTATTCCTGTCCGGTTGAATTTACCGCTCCTTTCCGCCGCGATCCCGCCTCAATATCCGCGCCGCTTTAATGCATCAGGGCAGTGATAAGAGCAATGAATCATGACGTATTTTTAGCAGCAGGAAGAAGCCCATGAGTGGTATGATCAGCACTATTTTTATTGGCTGTGATACCGCCCTGGGGCGGTTTCGTTTTTTCTTTCCGGGAACCCGTAGATTCCAGCTTCCGGCCTTGCCGGCGGTTTTTTTACATGCAGAGGTCGTTCATGTCTTTCAGTATCGCCAACCTGTTATCACAACATCGCACGGATAAATTCGACCTGCATGAGCGCTATTTGAATGCTCAGATGGTGCGGGTTTTGAAGACGATTGGTTATGACCGGAATTATCAGCGGGCGATCGGTCAATATCTGTATGACGAATATGATAATGAATACCTGGATTTGCTGAGCGGCTTCGGTGTGTATGCGTTTGGCCGCAACCATCCGGTCATCATCAATGCATTGAAAGAGGTGCTATCGCTCGAAATGCCCGATCTGGTGCAACTGGATGTTTCGACGCTGAGCGGTTTGCTGGCTAAAGAGATTCTGGCCACGACGCCGGATAATCTGGAGCGGGTTTTCTTTTGTAATTCCGGCACGGAAGCGGTCGAGGGAGCGATAAAGT
>CAZDYN010000155.1:0-5993 GCA_964509635.1 uncultured Nitrosomonas sp.
CGAGTTTGATATACGGGTTCAAAAATGGCAGCGCGCATTGTATGATTCGAGCGCAAATTGCTAGATCGGGCGGCGCCAGAACAAACTATCCAAACATTTTTATCCATCGATGAGGCCATAAATGAAAAAAATCCTTATTGTTCTATGTGCTGGTTTAATACTGTCTTCCTGCACATGGGTCAAGGTAACCGCGAAAGGCGAAAGCGTGCGCCTGGTGCAATCCGTCCGGGCTGTCGAGTCATGCAAGAAGCTGGGGCAGATCAGTACCAAGGTTGTCAGCCAAGTCATATTCAATCGCGATCCGGAAACAGTTGCCGGCGAACTTGCGGACCTTGCACGCAATGAAGCGGCCTTGATGGGCGGCGATACGATTGTTCCCGCATCGGACATCTTCGATGGAAGACGCAGTTTCGGTGTCTATCAATGCTTCCAATCAAGACGGTTGAATTGACAAATCCGGGAATACCGCAGCACCCTGCTGGCTCTGGCAGGTTATTGAAATTCTCCATAGCTAAAACACCAGCACTATTAACCCGAATATTTCACATCTGTCATTCCGAACATAGTAAGGAATCTTTTCAAATCAACATTATAGATTTCTCTCTGCGCTCGAAATGACAGTTATTCGGATGTCTAAGCACATTGGGGCCTGCCCCATCGCAATAGAAGGTCAATAAGAGGATAGATTCCTTAGGCCTGCCGATTGACACACTTCATTGTGTCAACATACCCTACCAAGCTGGACAGTAATCATACTTATCCGTATGATCATATTGCTTCTCAACCAGTATGGGACAAAGTATGACGCATCGAACCACTATTACGCTGGATGATGAAATTTTTGCATTTCTTAATCATGTTGCCGGCGATAACCGTAGCGCTTACATCAATCAGCTTCTGCAGCAGGAACGCAATAATTTCCTCAAACAGGCGCTCATCAAAGCCAACCAGGAAGAAGCTGAAGATATGGACTATCAGGAAGAATTGCAGACATGGGAAAGCACTCTGTCCGATGGTCTGACCAATGACTGAATTCAAACAACTGGATATTCACTGGATCGATCTCGAACCGGCAAAGGGTACGGAAACCAGGAAGCCGAGACCATGCGTGATTGTTCAAGGCGATCTTGTGAATATTCAGTCCAGAACACTGATTGTTGCCCCTCTGCTGCCAAATCATAAACCTTGGCCTTTTGCAGTCAATCTTGAACCAACCCAGGAAAACGGTTTGGACAAAAACCGTCATATCAATCTCAAGCAATTACGCGCTGTTGATGTTTCGAGAATCGGCAAAAAACAAGGAAAACTGGAAAATCAGTATATCGATACTATTAAAGCTGCCTTAACTATCGTGTTTGATTTGTAGATCAAAAAATGACGTTATGCATTGCATGACCTGAGTATAAATTGAAAGACCTTGTAACTTGCATGTTATTACCTGATCGAATTATTTTCAGCCGCAATAAAAAAGATCACCTGCTTCTCTATACCTTATATCCTCAGAATAAAGTATGACTTCAAAGCATTCATCGGCTAATCGATTTCTAAAAATGGGCTTTTTCAAGGGCCTGAATTCCTTTTCCGATCTTGAAGCCAGAATTTCCGCGCTACCCGGTAACAAAGAACGGGGCGATGCTTTCGAGATATTTGCGGAAGCCTATCTCGCCACCCAGAAAATCACTCTGGCGCAGGAGGTGTGGCCGTTCGAAACAATTCCGCCAGAGCAGCGCCGGACACTCTCGCTCGATACCGGGCGTGACATGGGTGTGGACGGCACTTATCTGACCAGCGATGGCGAGTTGCGCGCCTATCAGGTCAAGTTCCGCAGCAACCGGCCATCGCTCACCTGGGATGAACTTTCCACTTTCATGGGATTAACCGATCAAGTCAGCCAGCGGGTTTTGTTTACCAATTGCGAGACGCTGCCCAGCCTCATGCAAGACCGCAGCGGATTCATTCCCATCCGGGGCAGCGACCTCGACCGCCTCACCGCAGAAGATTTCGAGGCCATGCGGCAATGGTTGTGCAGCGGACAGGTCAAACTGCCGCGCAAGCAACCAAGACCGCACCAGCAGGAAGCACTGACGGCAATTGCTCATGGTTTGGTAGAAAACAATCGCGCCACCGTCGTCATGGCCTGCGGCACAGGCAAATCACTGGTCGCGCTGTGGGCCGCAGAGCGGCACGGCTGCAAAAACTTACTGGTGCTGGTGCCGTCACTGGCGCTGGTGCGCCAACTGTTGCACGAGTGGCTGAAGGAAACGGCCTGGGAGCGATTCACTTTCATGTGCGTTTGTTCCGATCCGACAGTGACCAAAGGGGCGGATGACCTGATCGTGCATCAAGCCGATCTCGATTTTCCGGTAACGACCGAAAGCACAGCCGTCAGCCGGTTCCTCAGCAAGCCATTCGATGGTGTCAAAATTGTTTTCTCCACTTATCAATCGGCGCAAGTGGTGGCCGATGGTATGCCGGTTGGCGCGGATGGCATGGCGCAGCCCTTCGGTCTGGCCGTTTTCGACGAAGCCCACAAAACCGCCAGCCGCGACGGAACCCGCTTCAGCTTCGCGCTGGAAGATACCAACCTGCCGATCCGAAAGCGGCTGTTCTTTACCGCCACTCCACGCCATTACGACATCCGCAAGAAAGACAAGGAAGGCGACAACACGCTGGTCTACTCGATGGACAAGCCGGAAATTTATGGGCCAGTTGTTCACACCTTGAGTTTTGCCGAAGCCGCAAGGCGCGGCATCATCTGCGATTACAAGGTAGTGATCTCGGTGGTGACTTCCGGGATGGTCAACGACCATCTGCTTCGGCACGGTAAAGTCATTGTCGATGGCGATACGGTCAAAGCCCGCCAAGTGGCATTGCAGATTGCCCTGCAAAAAGCAGTCGAGAAATACGGCGTGAGCCGCATCTTCACCTTCCACGGTTCGGTTGCGGCGGCACGTTCATTTACCTCCGAAGACGGCGAAGGCATCCGAAATCACCTGCCCGATTTCACCACGCTGCACGTCAGCGGTGAAATGCCTACAGCCCGGCGCGAAGACCACATGAAAGTCTTCCGTCAGGCCCAAAAAGCCGTGATGTCCAATGCCCGCTGCCTCACCGAAGGCGTGGATGTGCCCGCCGTGGATATGGTGGCTTTCATTTCGCCGCGCAAAAGCAAGGTGGACATTGTGCAAGCCACTGGCCGCGCCATGCGCAAATCATCCGGTAAGGAATTCGGTTATGTGATGGTGCCGCTGTTTGTCGAACAAGCTGCCAACGAATCCATTGATGAAGCGTTGGAGCGCACCGGCTTTAGCGACATTTGGGATTTGCTCGGCGCAATGAAAGAGCAGGATGACGTGCTCACCGACATCATCCGCCAGATGTGCGAGGACAAAGGCCGGACTGGCGGCTATGACGAAGGCCGGTTCAGCGAGCGCGTGGAAATGCTGGGGCCGAGTGTGTCGCTGGAGACGATACGGGGGGCGATTACGGCGGAATGTTTGGAATCCCTAGGTGCTTCTTGGGATGAACGGTTTGGGGAGTTGCTGGCGTATAAGAAGGAGCACGGGGATTTGAATGTTCCAAGCAAGTATCCTGATGGATTGGGTGTATGGGCAATAAATCAAAGGCAGACAGAAAAAAGAGGAGGTCTAGCGCATGAAAGAAAAATGCGACTTGAAAATATTGGCTTTGTATGGGATGTCTATGATGCTCAATGGGAAAAAGGATTTAGCCTGTTAAAGGCATTTTCGGAGCGGGAAGGCCACGCTTTAGTTGCAGGGTTATATATAAACGAGGATGGTTTTCGCTTGGGTAGATGGGTATCAACGCAACGAAAAGTCAAACATAAAATGCCATTGGAACAACAAGCAAAATTGGAATCATTGCCAAAATGGACTTGGAGTGTTTCTTCCGAGCAATGGGAAATAGGTTTCCACCATTTGGAAGAGTTTGCCATTCGCGAAGGGCATAGTCGCGTGCCGAATCAATTTAAAACATCGGATGGATACGCCTTAGGTATATGGGCTGGCGGTCAACGAAACAAAAGAAAAAATATTCCAGTTGAACAAAAAGAGCGCCTTGAGGCATTACCCGGCTGGAGTTGGGATTTATTGACTTATGCGTGGGAAGAGGGCTTTAGTCACTTGCAAGATTTTTTGATCCGGGAAAGACACAGTAAGGTACCCACTGCGTATGTGACTGAAGATGGATACAAACTTGGGCAGTGGACAAGTGTGCAACGGAAAACCAGACACAAGATGGCTCCTGATCGACAAGAGCGGTTGAGTTCATTGGCGGGATGGTCTTGGAATGCTATTGATGATAATTGGGAAGCCGGATTTGCCAATCTTCAGGAATATGCAAGGCAGGAAGGGCATACCAAGGTTCCTCAAGACTATGAGACCGAAAAAGAATTTCCACTTGGTCAATGGGTAAGCGTGCAGCGGCGAATTAAATCCAAGAATACTATTCCAACAGATCGGATTGAACGGCTGGAGGCGTTGCCAGGTTGGGTATGGAATCGTGTAGCTATTAAATGGGATGATGGTTACCGCCATCTGAAGGAATTCATAGCGAGAGAAAATCACTGCAAAGTACCTGCTACATTTAAGACAGAAAATGGATACCGTCTGGGAACATGGGTTTTTAATCAAAGAAAATTAGCTGATAAGGGCAAACTTTCACCCGAAAGAATAGCGCTCCTCAACGAAATTAACTTCATCTGGAGTTCAAAAGACAAGATATGACACAGGTGGATAGAATTCAGGCGTGGAGTGAGATTGCGGACGACTTCAAAGATACATTAATTGTTGGAAACGGGGGAAGTATCGCACTGTCAGAAAGTTTTTCTTATACAAATCTCTACAAGTTGGGTGTTGAACGTGGGGAAATTAACTCTCGCACTCAGGATATATTTCATAAATTTTCTAAAAAAAATGACTTTGAGAAACTCCTACGAAGACTATCGGCAGCAGATTTTATAAACCAAAAATTTGATGTCGACAAAAAAGAGCGAGACAAGGTAAGAAAACCATACAAAAATGTTCGTCATGCCTTGATAAAGGCTGTGAGAGATATTCATCCAGATCAAGAACAACTTGTAGAAGACTTGTCAAATATTAGGCAATTCTGTACAAAGTTCACAAATGTTTTTACCTTAAATTACGATCTGACCTTGATATGGGCCATAGAAGACAGTAACAATAAGGCGCTAGTGAAGAGTTTTAGTGACGGGTTTTCACCCAAAAAATCTAACTCAAATCTGAGCACATTTGTTTACGACGGGCGCATTGATAATGGAGGGATTGGTGTATATTACTTACACGGAAATTTATGTCTATGTCAAACCAAAGCCACAAGGGAAGAGAAAAAACTTGCCTCCAAAGACACAGACCATTCGTTAGTTAAACAACTAACTGATTATTGGTCTAATAATGATGCGCAGCCATTATTTGTTTGTGAGGGTGATTCACAAGAAAAACTTTCGTCCATTACTCAAAGTCATTATCTCTCTGCGACATATGAGAAACTGAAATCAGACCGTAGCAAGTCATTAGCAATTTACGGGTGGTCAATATCCAAGGGAGATCAGCATATATTGGATGCTATAAAGCTGAATCCTTCACTTGAGCGAGCTGCTGTTTCTGTATACAAGAACGATGAAGTATTCCAAGCTCACGCAAAGCAAGCATTGAGCGAAATTGGAATTGAGTCCATCTGTTTTTTTGACTCAGAAAGCCCAGGGTGTTGGAATAATTGGAATTGACGTTTACCAATATGACAATCACCACCGATATTGATACCGATATCGAACGAGTCGCCCGTGCCTTTATCGCCAAGGTGGCTGCGGACTTCGATTTGGTCAACGCGACTCTGTTTGGCGATAGCGGCGAGGCTGTCAGGCGGCTTTCCGCACATCAAGCCCGGTAGGATGTGCCGACCGCAAGGAGGCGCATCAATCAAGAGATAGTTTAAAAACAGGAAAACAAACGAAA
>CAZDYN010000156.1:0-5971 GCA_964509635.1 uncultured Nitrosomonas sp.
CGGCAGCGGCATGTCGGTCATGGAAATGAGCCATCGCGGCAAGGAATTCATGTCCATTGCGGCAAAAACCGAAAGCGATTTACGCGAACTGGCTGGTATTCCGCGAAACTATAAGGTGTTGTTTCTGCAAGGCGGCGCTTCCAGTCAATTCTCGATGGTGCCGATGAACCTGCTGCGCGGCAAAACACGAGCGGACTATATCAATACCGGTCAATGGTCGGCAAAGGCTATCGAAGAAGCCAGCCGGTATTGCACCGTTAATGTTGCCGCCTCCTCCGCGGATGCCAATTTTACTTATGTACCGCCACAGCCTCAATGGCATTTGGACCGGCAGGCGGCCTATGTTCATTACACCAGCAATGAAACCATCGGCGGCGTCGAGTTTCACTGGATACCGGAAATCGGAGCGGAAAGCGATATTCCGTTGGTTGCCGATATGTCGTCGGATATTTTGTCACGGCCTTTGGATGTCACGCGCTTTGGATTGATTTATGCCGGTGCGCAGAAAAACCTGGGACCGGCCGGATTGACATTGGTTATTATCCGTGAAGATTTATTGGGCAAGCCGCTGGCAGGCACGCCCACGCTGTATGATTATCAGATTCATGCGCAAAATGATTCGATGTACAACACCCCGCCTACCTATGCCATGTACATTACCGGACTGGTTTTCGCATGGCTGAGAAACAAAGGCGGATTGGCAGAGATGGAAAAAATCAATATCACCAAAGCCAATCTTCTGTATGACGTGCTCGACAGCACCGATTTTTATCACTGCCCGGTGGTAAAACGTGATCGCTCACGCATGAATGTGCCTTTCACGTTAGAGAACCCGGCACTGGATGACGAATTTCTCAAACAGGCCAAACTCAATGGTCTGATCCAACTGAAAGGGCATCGCTCAGTAGGCGGTATGCGTGCGTCAATATATAACGCCATGCCAATCGAAGGTGTGGCAAAATTGGCGGCGTTTATGAAGGAGTTTGCCAGTCAGCATGCCTGAACATCAACACAGCGTCTTCAAGATTCTTACGCTTAACCATATTTCCGCCCTTGGCCTGAATCGCTTTCCTGCGGGTTGCTATCAGGTCGGCAATGACATAGCCGATCCGGATGCCATTCTGGTACGCTCGCACAATATGCTGGATCAGGCAATTCCCGCCAGCGTCAAGGCGATTGGGCGCGCCGGCGCCGGCACCAACAACATTCCCGTACACAACATGAATAGCCGGGGCATTCCCGTATTCAATACGCCGGGGGCCAATGCCAATGCTGTCAAAGAACTGGTTTTAGCCAGCCTGTTTTTAGCCGCGCGTAATCTGGCACCTGCGCTGCAGTTTGTTGAAAACCTGCAAGGCGATGATGCGGCGTTGAACAAGCAGGCTGAAGATAACAAAAAACGCTTCTCCGGTATTGAATTACCGGGACGCACCTTAGGCATCATCGGTCTGGGTGAGATCGGCAGGCTGGTCGCGAATTCGGCGATCAAGCTGAGCATGAAAGTCATCGGATATGACCCCAAGATTACTGTCGAATCGGCCTGGAGTTTGTCGGCGGAAGTCAAGAAAGCGCACAGCATGGAAGACCTGCTGCGCCACAGTGAATTTATCAGCGTGCATGTCCCGCTGCTGGAGTCCACGCGCCACCTGATCAATGAGAACAGCATAAAAATCATGAAGCACCCTGTGACTCTGCTGAACTTCTCGCGCGCGGCCATCGTTGATGAAGATGCCGTTCTGGCGGGTATTACCGCCGGCAAGATTAAATACTATGTCAGTGATTTCCCCAGCCAGAGACTGCAGCACCAGAAGTCGGTTATCACGCTGCCGCATCTGGGCGCTTCCACGCTGGAAGCGGAAGAAAACTGCGCTGTCATGGTCGTGGATCAGCTCATTGATTATCTGCAGAACGGCAACATCACTCACGCGGTCAATTTTCCCGATATCCGGATGGAGTGGGAATCGCCTTACCGGATAGCGGTTGCCAATGCCAATGTGCCCAATATTCTGGGGCAGATTTCCACCAGCATGGCCAAAGCCGGATTGAATATCCATAACATGATCAACAAATCGCGCGGAGAAATGGCTTTCACGCTGGCCGATGTTGACAGCCCGGTGCCGCAGAATGTTTTAGATGAAATCGCCGCCATCAGCGGTGTACTCATGGCACGTTATCTGCCGCTCCCCGGATAAACTCTGATGAATTATCGTTAAGCCTGAAATTTTCACCACCCATGTCAGAACAACTCAAACTATTACGCGATCAAATCGACGCCATCGACAACGAACTGCTCCAACTCGTCAACAGGCGTGCCGGATTAGCACAACAAATCGGCAAGATCAAGAAAAGCGGCACCGTTTATCGTCCTGAACGCGAGGCGCAAATATTGACGCGCATCCAGGCGCTTAACCCCGGTCCCATCAGCAGCGAACACGTAAAGCAATTATTCACTGAAATCATGTCGTTGTGCCGTGCGTTGGAAAAACCCATGAGCGTGGCCTACCTCGGCCCCAACGGCACATTCTCCGAAGAAGCTGCGTTAAAACGCTTCGGCAGCGCCATCACAACAGTCGCATGCGATTCAATCGACGATGTATTTCGTACCGTGGAATCGGATGCGGCCAGTTATGGTGTCGTGCCGGTGGAAAATTCTTCCGAAGGCGCGGTCGGCAGAACCATGGATTTGCTGTTACAAACACCGCTCACCATCTGCGGCGAAATCCAGTTGCCCGTGCATCAGTTTCTAATGGCACGGCAAACCGGTCTCGCGCACATCAGTAAAATTTATTCGCACCCGCAATCGCTGGCGCAGTGCCACCACTGGTTAAAAACCAACCTGCCGCATCTTCCCAGCTCCGCGCTGATCAATACCGCCAGCAATGCCGATGCAGCCCGGCAAGCGGCAACCGATCCGCAGGCGGCGGCCATAGCGGGCAAAAGGGCGGCCGAACTGTTCGGGCTTGCCATCTGCGCGGAGAATATCGAGGATGATCCGAAAAACACCACACGCTTTCTGGTCATGGGCAAACAAATGGTGGATGTTTCAGGAAAAGACAAAACTTCATTGATCATGTCGACCAATAACCGTTACGGGGCGATTTATAAATTACTCGAACCGCTAGCGCAGCATGGCGTCAGCATGAGCCGCCTGGAATCGCGCCCATCACGCGCCGGTCTGTGGCAATACGTTTTTTTTGTTGATATTGAAGGACATCAGCAAGATGACAATGTTGCCAAAGCGCTGGCGGAACTACGTGATAAAGCCGCCTTCCTGAAAATCCTGGGATCATATCCGGCGGTATAGCGCTCCATCTTCGCCGGATAATTGCGCCAGTGAATTCATGCAATTGTCCGTATTCTTTTTCCACTCATTAATATACTTAATCCTATGAATCTTTGTGATTTTGCTCCGGAATATATCCACTCGATCCAGCCTTACCAGCCCGGCAAACCCATTTCGGAATTGGCGCGGGAAATGGGATTGGATGAAGCATATGTCATCAAACTGGCTTCCAACGAAAATCCGCTCGGAACCAGTCCGCTCGCACTGGAAGCCATGATCAGCACATTGCATGATGTCGCGCTCTATCCGGACGGCAGCGGCTATGAATTGAAAGCTGCGCTCTCGAAACGTTACAACGTGGATCCTGAGCAAATCATCCTAGGCAATGGTTCCAACGATGTGCTGGATCTCGCCGCGCGCGTTTTTCTGAAGCCAGGCGCGGCTGCGGTGTATTCGCAGCATGCCTTCGCGGTTTATCCGCTGGTGGTGCAAATGATCGGCGCCAACGGTATAGCCGTTCCCGCCCGCGATTACGGTCATGACCTGCCCGCAATGCTGGATGCCATCACGCCGGAAACACGCATCGTATTTATCGCCAGCCCCAACAATCCGACCGGCACGTTATCCAGTGAAGATGAATTATTCCGTTTCATGGAGCGCGTATCGCGCGATGTGCTGGTGGTCATGGACGAAGCGTATTACGAATACCTGCCTGAAGCCAACAAACCGGACAGCATCAAATGGCTGAGACAATTTTCCAATTTACTGATCACACGCACCTTTTCCAAGGTGTATGGACTGGCTGGTGTGCGTGTCGGATTCGGATTGACACACCCGGATGTGGCCAATCTGATGAATCGCGTACGTCAGCCGTTCAATGTCAGCAGCATCGGTTTGGTCGGCGCATTGGCTGCGCTGCACGATGCCGAGTTTGTGCAAAGATCGTATGCCCTGAACCGGGCAGGCATGCTGCAACTGACTGATGGCTTCCGTAAACTGGGCATTGAATACATTCCTTCATACGGCAATTTCATCAGCTTCCGTGTCAATGGCGATGCGGCCAATACCTCGAAAATCTACCAAAGCCTGCTGCGGCAAGGCATCATCGTGCGCCCTCTGGGTATTTACGAAATGCCGCACCACCTGCGGGTAACCGTCGGACTCGAATCGCAAAACGCGCGATTCCTGGAATCGCTGAATCATGCTTTAACAGGCTGTTGAAAAACGTTTTCGAGGCAGCCGATACAAGGCGAAAAAGCGCAGTTTATGCTGAGCATTTTGAGCCTGTTTTTAACACCGTAGCGGCAACGCAGATAGTTTTCCAACAGCCTGTAAGCGAATTGGATTAATCAATAATGGGAACAAGCAGCACCAATGGCAAATACCGCAACAATTAACAAACTGGTCATCATCGGCGTCGGTCTGATCGGCGGATCATTTGCGCTGGCGCTGCGCAAAGCAGGGTTGGTCAGGCACATCACCGGCGTCGGACGCAGTCAGCAAAACATGCAATGCGCCGTTGAGCTCGGCGTGATCGATGAAATCGCAAGCAACATTCCATCCGCCTTGCATAATGCCGATCTGGTTTTTCTCGCTATGCCGGTGGGTCAAACCGCCCGCACCCTGGATAAAATTGCTCCGTACCTGCAAGCCAACACCGTCATCACCGATGCCGGCAGCACCAAACAGGATGTCATCGCCGCGGCACACCATCACCTGCCTATGCAAAACCGGCATCACTTCGTCCCCGGCCATCCCATTGCCGGCGCGGAACATAGCGGCGTTCGGGCAGCGCAAGCCGATCTGTATCACAACAAGCACGTGATCCTGACCCCGCTGCCGGAAACCCGCACCGAGGCGGTCGAGCAAGTCCGCCAATTGTGGCAGGCCAGCGGCGCGCAGGTGTCGCTCATGCCCGCCGGTGAACACGACCACGTGCTTGCCGCCACCAGCCACCTGCCGCACATCCTGGCCTTCACCATGATGAACCACCTCAGTCACAGCACCCCTCAGCCTGAGAATATGCTGCGTTTCGCCGGTAGCGGCTTCCGCGACTTCACCCGCATCGCCAGCAGCTCGCCGGAAATGTGGCGGGACATCTGTCTGGCCAATCGCGAAGCGTTGCTTAAACAGATTGACGCGTATCAGAATGAATTGAAAGCTTTGCAGGAAATGCTGAGAAATAATGAGGGTGAGGCGCTGGAACAGGCTTTTTCTCATGCTCGGAAGGTTCGGGAGAGTTGGTTGAAGAGTAAAGGATAAGGGGAGTAAGATAAGTACAAAGCATGATTTGACTCCTATTCCTCCTTATCCTATAGATAATAATCGATAAAATATTTTAAATTACTGAAATAATTACGGAAATATGCCAAATAACTCTCAACATGTAGTAAGAAGCCCTAATGGTGGTTGGGATGTAAAAAAGAGTGGTGCTTCTAAGGCAACGAAACATTTCACTACACAGAATGATGCAATTGAATGTGGCAAGAAAATTGCAAAAAATCAAAAATCAGAGCTCTATATCCATGGTAAAGAAGGAAAAATCATAAACAAAATAAGTTTTTGTACAGATTCTTCCCCTCCAAAAGGATAATGCATGGATGGTTTTAATAAGAATGTATTTGTAAATTGTCCATTTGATGGAGATTACCAGCAATTGATGTTAGCAGTAATTTTCACAGTCCGTTA
>CAZDYN010000157.1:0-5967 GCA_964509635.1 uncultured Nitrosomonas sp.
CGCCGGTGAACGTGAACCTGGATGCATCGATATCGTTAGTTGCGCCGCTGGCTTTGACGAAGTTTGATCCGGTGACGGTCAGCGTTCCGCTGCTGGTATCGTAGGTGGCGGAAGTGATGGCGGGTGTCTGTACGTTACTGACGGTGATGCCATTGCCCGTGGTATCGGCATTGCCGCTTTGTGCCGGATTCCAGTCAGCCGCTGCCGCGATATTGTAGGTGGTGGCGCCTACCGA
The DNA here is from genome assembly GCA_964509635.1 of uncultured Nitrosomonas sp. GTDB lineage: Bacteria > Pseudomonadota > Gammaproteobacteria > Burkholderiales > Nitrosomonadaceae > Nitrosomonas. The sequence continues at coordinate 236 of CAZDYN010000157.1, forward strand.
AGCAGTGCCGTTCTTGTTCAGCAATCCTTCCACGTTAATCTGATCGGTGGCACTCAAAGCAACGGTGAATTGCGTGGCCGAATCGATTTCCACGTTCGAGGATGTCAGCGTATACGTTGCGCCGCCTTGTCCGGTCAATGTCAGTTTTGACACATCGATGTCGTTAAAAGCACCGGAAGTGGCTACCATGTTGGTGCCGGTGACTACCAGCGAATTGGTGCTGGCATCGTAAGTGGCCGAGGTGATCGTGGGAGGGACAACCGCTGCTGAAATGTCAATATCATCAACGGTCAGTTCTACCGCACTAGCAAAGACAAAACGTATTTCGTCAACATTGTTGAATGCGGAGTTGAACGCCAGCAATCCGCTATACTCTGCTCCTGCGTTGCTTTGCTGCGTATAAGTGATATTTCCAGCCGCATCGCTGGTGGTTAAATTGATCGATTCCGCCGCAACGATCAAAGCGCCATCCCGGTAACCGGCAATGGTCAAAGAACTTGAGGCGCCATTCGGGCCATTGTCAATCTTGAATGAATTGAGCTGAAAATCGGAGCCATCGGATGACTTGAAATAGAAATCGGTTACATTGGCGCCGTTATAATTGAGAATAATCGATCGTCCGCCGGATTGATTCAGAAGCGCGGTAAGATCCGCAGCGCTTGCATTTGCGAAATTAGTTGCGCTGCCAGCACCAAATGTCCATCCGCTATAGGTGGCCGAAGTAACGCCATCGTTAGTGACCAGTGAACCGCTGTCGAAATTGGTAGTCGTCATTGCATTGCTCCTTTAAGTGCTTTAAAACTGCAGATCAACCATTGCTTTTGTTAATACAGTACGTAAGTGTTGCTGTTGCCGGGAAGATCGTTTTGCTACCGGTGTGTTTCTGCTTACTTTGGCTGTAAATGCTGTGCAATTTTCCGGTCGAGTTCGGCTAACCAGGTTTCTGGCATGATAGCGAGTATTTGTTGCCGGATTGATCGGGCAGCAAGTATCTCTTCCGCATCTTCGGACCGTTGTATTGCGGCTGATATCCACAAATACGCTTTGGCCAGGTGTTCTGCCGGGAGCCGGTTGGTTTCCGGATCGGGTTCTGCTGCAAAGAAATGCTTGCCCGCCTGAAAATAAGCCGGCACATAATTTAATGCGGCGGCTTGTTCAAACAGTTGCCGGATTTTCTCCGCTGTGTGTCCTTCCGGTGATTCTTGCTGCATGAGCATGCCTAAATAATAAAAACCTTCCGGCGCTTGTTTTTGCGCGGCGGCAGAAAACCAGCGGTAAGCTTCCTGTTTATCCCGGATGGACGGGTCGCCTTGCAAATAAAATTTCCCCAGCCAGAGCTGTGCCGGAATCGAACCTTGCTGGGCAGCGGGACGGCAGAGTTCAAGGGCTTTGACGGGATCTTTGGGCACGCCTCTGCCGGTCATCAGCAGATTGCCGAGATGGCAGTAGGAATGAAAATGTCCCGCCTGTGCCGCTTTTTGAAACCAGCTGGCTGCCGCGGCTGGATCAGCCGGGCGGTGCGTACCTTCGTCAAGACAGATTCCGGTCAGATGCTGCGCAACTGGAATACCGCCTTGCGCGGCTTTTTCAAACCATTGGCAGGCGGCGGTCTTATCAATTGCGCGCCCCCAGCCATTTTGGTAAAAAAGGCCGAGGGTGAATTGTGCCAGCGCGTTTTGATCATTCCTGGCAGCGGCATCGTATCCGGCAAAGGCTTTTTCGTATTCGCCAGATGCCAGGGCCTCTTGCGCATCCTTCATCACCTGGCTGCTGTCCGGTTGTGTATTTGCGCTACCGGCAGTGCTTTCGGAGAGGAGCACAGCAGATAAAAATATCAGTAAAGCTTTATTCATTTTTGTTAGCAGGAACCACCAATAATGAGCGTCATCGATGCGTGTATTCATTGATTGCCCGTTAATCCGGTGATTCCTTATTTCACGTTTAAAATTTCTTTACGGTTTAAGGCCGTGACGGAAAAACGCCTTGCCAGGCAATGATGCAGTTAACCGTTGTGTAGGGCTGCATGATTGAGAATGGCTGAGAGCTTCCGGTATTGCCTACTGTGACCGCTGTATTGGTTGTAGTCGTCACATTAACGCCGCTCAGAGTAGTTTCAATGGAGCCAGTGTGCATGTTGACGTTTGGCGCCGTTGTGGAAGAATATATCTTGGTAAGGGCGGCAGACGATGTGGCAATTGCATTACTGCCCGGAGTAGTCATGTCACCCGTTGCGTTGGCAGCTTTGAGTGTGGAAGTTGCACTAGCGCCGGGGGCAACCGCAGAAGTGGATGTTGAAACTGCGGTAGCTGGATGAGAATGTGCAGGCAGTTGCGTGGCTGTAAGCGTAACATTTTCAGTGCCACTGGTTTGGCCCATTGTGAAGTTTGAGTATCCTGGCGATTGTCCTTGGTGTACCGGTACTTTTCCTCGCATGTCAGGCAGCTTAAAGTTAGTCACGCCATCCCCGCCGTATGTGGTGCCCAGTAAGGAGTAAAGTGCTGCGTACTGGTTGATGGGAAGCGTTTGCCCGTTGCATTGAAACCATCCTTCCGGTGCAAAATTAAACGCTACATAATTGATTTCTCCGACAAATGGTTCCATGCCCGCGGTAGCGCTGCCAGGCGCGGCGGCCAGAAGCGCCATGACGGCGGTCAAAGAAAGAAAGCTTTGTGTTTTCTTCGCATATTTCATAAATTTTCCCCTTTTTTTATTAAGATTTGGCTTTCGGTTTCATGCGTAACCCCTGATATCGGCGGCTGATTTCTCCTTCATTTTATAAAAAATGTGAACTATCTTAACAGTATGCCGGCTTGTTGATAAGCTTCTAATGAGGTGTTTTATGCCTTCTGTTTTGCCGGATATGTCTGATGACTTTTCATTGCTCTGAATGGGCCGGCGCTTACACAAACATACAAACGTAAATATCTTTTGCACTGATGATAAGATGATCCAATGAAACTAAGCGATCTGACAAATTGGACCGGTTATTGGCAGCAGCTCCGCGCGGCGCTGCTGGAACCCGGCGTGGACAAGGCGCTGCTGGAAGCATCCTTGCGTGAAGCGCGCACCAGGATGCCGGTGCCGGTATTATGGCTGCTGGGCAAGACTCAATCGGGTAAGACATCAATTATCAGAGCGCTGACCGGCAGTGAAGCGGCTGAGATCGGCAATGGCTTTCAACCCTGTACGCGCAACTCCCGGTTTTATGATTTTCCTGCCGAGGCTGCGGTTATCCGGTTCCTGGATACGCGCGGTCTGGGAGAGGTTTCGTATGATCCCGGCGATGATATGCAGTATTGCGAATTGCAGGCGCATTTGCTGGTGGCGGTCATGAAAGTGGCGGATATCAATCAGGGCGCGGTGTTCGATGCGTTACAGGCCATTCGCCGCCGCCATCCCGAATGGCCGGTGCTGATCGTGCAAACCGGGTTGCATGAGCTATATTCCGGTCAATGCGGACATATCCAGCCGTGGCCGTATGGGGACGATCCTTTGCCGGATACGGTTCCGGCTGATTTGCGCCGTGCTTTACAGGCGCAGCGGGGCGCCTTGAAGCTCTTGCCCGGTTTTGCGCCGGTGCGCTGGGTGGCAGTCGATCTGACATTGCCGGAAGATGGATTGGAGCCGCCGGACTATGGTCTGGAAGCGCTGTGGCAGGCCATTGAGTCGCTGTTGCCGTTAGGCTTGCAGCAACAGCTCAGCGGTGACAAGGAAGTTCATGATCTGTATGCGCGTGCCGCGCATCAGCAAATCGTGGGCTATGCGCTGACAGCGGCTGGATTGGGCGCCTTGCCTGTGGTGGATCTGGTCGCGGTGTCGGCGGTTCAGGCGAAACTGTTGCATAGCCTGGCGGTACTGTATGGGCAGCGCTGGGATAGGAGCACCATCACGGAATTTCTCGGTTTGGCGGGCGCGGGGATCGCATCCGGCTATATCGCCCGGTTATTGAGCCGCGCCGTGGTCAAGGTGATTCCCGTCTGGGGACAGACTGCGGGCGCGCTGTGGGGCGCCAGTTCCAGCGGCGCAACCACGTATGCGTTGGGCAAGGCTGCCATCTATTTTTTTACCCGGCGTAAGGATGGCCTGAATGTGGATGCCGGTACGCTGCGGCAAATTTATGCAGAGGAGCTGGAACGCGGTGCATCCATACTCAAGGATCGTTTACGGGGTAAACCGGAATGAAGACACCGCTGCCAGCCGTTGATCCGTTGCGATTACTGGTTTTCATCCTGATGCTGTCGCCGGTGCTGGCATTGCTGGGTTTCGGCATGCTCTGGTTGTGGCAAAGCGGCAATCTACTGTATTGGCTAATGGCTCTGGCGGTCTGCGGCGGTCTGGGATACGGCTTGCAGCAATGGCTGGTGCGGCAGGATCGCCGGTTGCTGGCGGACGCGGCTACCAAACCCAATCCGGACTGGCCGCCCAGTGCGGATGCGGTATGGCAGCGGGTTGAAGCGCTGGCGGAAACCTGCGACCCGGAGGATTGGCCGCTCGAGGATGGCGCATGGATTCTGGAACTGGGACGGAAAGCGATGGAAACCGTTGCGCGCTGCTATCACCCGGATGTGGAAAAACCGCTGCTCGAACTGACCGTGCCGCATACCTTGCTGATAATCGAGCGCGCAAGCCGTGATCTGCGCCGGGATGTCGCCGAGAAAGTGCCTTTCAGCAATCGCCTGACGATCGGCGATTTGTTCCGGATACAACGCTGGAAAGCCAGGGCGGAGCAAATCGTCAATATCTACCGCGCGGGCAGTATCATTATCAATCCGGTTAATGCATTGCTTGGCGAAGCGTGGCGGCATTTGCGCACGCGCAGTTTTGCTCAGGCCAGGGATGAGCTGCATCGCTGGTTTTTGCGCGCCTATGTGTGCAAAGTGGGCTATTACGCGATTGATCTGTATAGCGGCCGCCTGCCGCTGGCCGGTGAAGAACCCGTAACATCGCCGACGCCGGAATCGAAAGCGGATCTGGAGCAGGCCGGGAAAACGGTAAAAGCCGTTGCGGAACCGTTGCGCATTCTTGTTTTAGGACGGGCGAATTCGGGTAAGTCCAGTTTGATCAATGCACTGTTTGGCACGCTTACGGCCGCCGCCGATGTATTGCCGGATACAACGCAAGCGCTTAAACCGTTTGCCTTGTCGCGCGAGGGATTAACGCAGGCATTGATTTTCGATAGCCCGGGATGCGACAGCTCATTGTTCGATCAAAAGCAGATGCTGGCAGCGGCTGAAAATGCCGATCTGATTTTATGGGTCAGTCCGGCAAACCGGCCCGACCGGCAGACCGAGCGCGATTGTCTGGATATAGTGCGCGCATCCCAGGCGGCGCGCACGGATCGCCGTCCGCCGCCATTACTGATTGCAGCCAGTTTTATCGACCGGCTGCGGCCGGTCAATGAATGGCAGCCGCCGTATGACTTGACCGATCCGGTGAATATCAAGGCAGCCAATATCAGTGCCGCGATGCGGGTTATCGCGGCTGATCTTGCCGTGCCGGTCGAGCAAGTCATACCTGTCTGTTTGCAGGAAGGTAAGGTTTATAATGTGAATGACACGCTGTGGGCAGCGATTCTGAGTCATCAGGACGAAGCGCTCAGGGTGCGGCTGATGCGTTGCCTGGATGCCAGAAAGCGCGCCGAGGACTGGGTGATGTTGCGGCGCCAGATGGCGGGTGCGGGGCGTTTCTTGCGGGATTTGCCGGAGATACTGGAAAAACGCACCGGACGGTAA
>CAZDYN010000158.1:0-5957 GCA_964509635.1 uncultured Nitrosomonas sp.
TCATTCATTTCGCTCTTATCGTCGAAGCACTTAGGTAGTGTTAACAGGACCTAGAATCTCCGTATCCCGGCCTTCTCTGCTATGAAAAATCGAACTGTTTAATGGCCGACTCTATAAATTCCAAACTATATTTGGGTCTATTGTGTTTTATCTCTTTCTCTTAGGTCACCTCTACTCACAGTATATAATCTGCCTTTAGGGAAGCGCTGATCAATTCGCTTTCTTGGACTTATCAATTATTATAATCAACGACTTGCGTTCTAAATGTCCTTGAAAATTGAATAAATCAATGCTTCCTTAGATGTGTCGGGGGGGTATTAAACCATTTCAGCTATACGGCGTTAAGTTCGTTAACGGTATTAAGGTATTAACAAACAGCAGATCAAAAAAACAGAATGCCGCTTGATTCTCTATACACCAGATTTGACTATAGCTCTAGCCGAACACTACTGACTTAAAGTTTAGTTAATATATATTTGATTATCAATACATATTAATGTATTTTATGAAATAATGATTTGAGTATTAAAGTTTCTAATTTAGTTGTCGTAGCTAACTTGAAATGATTGTCGGATCTTATTGATTGTATTTATGTTTAATGTGACGACATATCTACGAGGGTGTGATGAGAGCTGTGTCGTTAAAATTATAATCATAAAGGAAAAGGTACTATGGTATTAGCATATACACGGATAGCATTGATAGGGTTGGTGCTCATTTTTACTTTAGTTCTTACAGCCTGCGACAAAGAACTTAAAGAAAAAAAATCTGGGCAGGCACTAGTTAGTGTCAACGGTAAAGAAGTAACCACGCTGCAACTTAATGATGAAATTAGGCGCGCTAATATTCGAGCAGATCAGTTGGAAGTAGCCAGTAAGCAATTGTTGGAGTCACTGATCGTCCGCCAATTGATTGTTGAAGAGGCTATGCGTAATAAGCTTGATCGAACTCCCGATGTGATGCAAGCACGTGAACGAGCCAATGCGCAAATTATAGCTCAAGCATATATGCAGAATATTATGAGTAAAGTTGCTAAACCATCCAAGATGGAGATTGATGATTATTTCCAAAAGCATCCAGAGTTTTTTGCGCAACGGAAACAATTTGATTTAACAACGGTGCGTATTGCAACCAAAGATTTAAGTAATGAGCTGAAAGCGATTATTGATGCCGCCAAATCTCTTGATGAAGTTGTGGTCTGGCTTGATAAAAATAAAGTGGAGTATTTTCGTAACTTGGTAACACGCAGTACTGCCGATCTCCCATCTCAGATGACGACGGTATTGCAGGAAAAAAGTAGAGATACTATTTTTATCATTAATGAACAAGAAAATAGCTTGCTCATTTTTGTCAATGCGATCAAAGATAATCCGATCACAGCAATAGCTGCTGCACCTCAGATTGAGAGATACTTGGTCAATCAAAAATACAAGGAAGCAGTTGATGCCGAAATAGCACGTTTACGTGCAACAGCAGAAATAGAGTACTTTAATGATAAAGTACCGGTGACTAATGTGGAGAAAACTGTCACTCAAATACCGGTAATGCCACCTGATGTTACGGATAATTTAAATCTGACCGAGGAGCTGGTTACAGAGGGAGTAATTGAACGTGGTATTATGGGACTAAAATGATGTTTTTAATTCTTTTTATCAATCCATTATGGTGTGAATTGAGGGCTATAAGCAGATGATCAATATTATGAAAAAAATAAAGTTTCTAATAACGATCTTCGCATTACTTTGGCTAGCTTGTATTGGTAATGCGGTCGCAGAGGGAATAAGAGAGAGCGTACTAGGGCCAGGAGATACATTAAAAATATTTATCTATGGACATCCTGATCTGACAACTGAAACGAAAGTAAGTGAATCTGGCAAGATAACCTTTCCATTACTCGGTGAGATACTTGTTGATGGATTAACTCCATCCGCAACTGAAAAAAAGATAGCAACTTTACTTGAAAGTCGAGATATTTTGCGTAGACCTCAAGTAAATATCGTAACGGCTTCCCTGCAGAGTCAAATGGTATCTGTACTTGGCTTTGTTCGTAATCAGGGGCGTTATCCAATCGAGGGCAAACGGAGTCTTACTGAGATTCTTGCCATGGCGGGTGGGATAATTCCTGATGGTGCGGATCTAATTACTTTAATTCGTTCTGATGGCGATAAGTTTGTTAAAGAGGTAATTGATGTTTTAGAAATGATTCGTTCTGGTGATTTAACTCGTGACTTGAGTATAAGAAATGATGACCTTATTTATGTTGAGAAAGCACCGCGGTTTTATATCTATGGTGAAGTGCAGCGTGCTGGTGCGTACAGACTTGAGCGCAATATGACGGTTATGCAGGCATTGTCAGTGGGTGGTGGATTGACTCAACGGGGTACCGAGCGCGGTTTACGGATTCAACGTCGCGATACAGAAGGGAATCTGCAGATACTGAGTGTTAAATCCAGTGATTTGGTGGAACCTGATGATGTAATTTATATCAAAGAAAGTTTATTTTAATATTTGTTAAAGAGTCTCTCAAATCATCTTTATGAAGCAATTACTGTAACTAGATTAAGTTCAAACCGGGATTTCACGCATGGATTTTTCTCGATTCTTTTTAATTATATTAGCTCGTCGTAAGCTTATACTATTTACGCTTATTGTAACATTATCAACCACTTTATTGGTCAGCTTGCTATTGCCAAAAAGTTACAAATCAACGGCAACATTAGTGCTTACTCATAAAGGAGCAGATCCTGTGACAGGATTGATTATGAGTTCTCAGCAGATTACAGGTTATATGGCTACGCAACTAGATATCATTAAGAGCTCCAGAACTGCATTAATGGTGGTGGATCAACTTAAGCTTGATCAGAGTGGGGCAGTAAAAAAACAATATGAGGATAGTAATGCTAGTGTGGAGCTACGGAACTGGTTGGCTACTTTTCTTCTTAAAAATCTGGATATAGAGACTTCACGCGATAGCAGTGTGATTCGTATAAACTTTAAGGGTGCGGATCCTGCATTTACTTCAGTAATTGCAAATGCTTTTGCAAATGCATATCAAGAGATAAGCGTACGCCTCACAGTTGAGCCATCACAAAAGGCGGCATCCTACTTTACTGAACAACTTAATGTATTACGTGACAGATTAGAAATAGCGCAGAAAAATTTATCTCAATATCAGCATGAGAAAGGCATTGTCGATGCAGATTTTCGTCTTGATGTTGAAACAAGGCGGTTGAATGATCTTGCTAGCCAATTGATGGCTGCTCAAGCAGATCTGATGGGGGCAGTATCAGGGCAAGGTAACAGTAGTCGCGAAGGTGAAAGTTATAGTGCTTCTGTCAAAACTATGTTAATTAATGGTCTTAAGAAAGATTTATCACAAGCTGAATCCAGATTCTCAGATATTTCTCAGAAACTGGGCCACAATCATCCCAGTTATATTGGAGCAAAAGCGGAGGTAGAGAAACTGAGATCAGAGCTCAATAAGCACATAAGTTCTACCACGCGAAGTGCTGTCAATCAGGAAGCTGAGATTCGTACAGCGCTTGAAGAGCAAAAAGCTAAGGTGCTGACATTTAATCGTGCACGAGATGAGCTCCACCTTCTTGTAAGAGAAGTGGAAGGTGCACAACAGGCATATAACAGTGCGATGCAACGTTTAAATCAAACTACTCTTGAAGGGCAATCCAATTTATCAAGTGTTTCCATACTCGACACAGCAAAGATTCCAGATAAGCCGGATAGCCCTAAATTGCTGCTCAATATGATTCTGTCAATATTCCTAGGTACCTTACTGGGATTAGGGGTGGGACTGCTTGCAGAGATGATTGATCGGCGTGTGCGCTCAGCAGAGGATTTAGTGGATGTTCTTCAAGCTCCTGTACTTGGCATCATAAAGCGAGGGATACCAAAACAAAAACGCTTGCAATTAGCGTGGCCACGTTTGTTGCGATGAGTGAATTGAAGAAAGCTAAAATGAGAAGACAAAAATGAGTATTCCAGGTACTTCAGAAACAAGGAAGCTAAGTGATTCTGGTTCTGTCACTACAAATGCAGCTTCTGCGCGTAAGTTTAGTATGGGACACATACTACTAGATATGGGGAAAATTACACCAGTTGAAGCTGAACGTATACTTCGATTACAGAAAGAAAGTGGCTTGCGTTTTGGCGATGCCGCATTAAAGTTAGGTTTGATTACTGAGGCAGATATTCAGTTAGTATTGGCTCAGCAGTTTGATTATCCTTACTTATTACCGGGTCAAGGAAATCATCCGCCAGAATTAGTTGTAGCATATCAACCATTTGGTGCTCAAGTAGAGGTTTTCCGTGCAGTACGTAGTCAATTGATGCTACGCTGGTTTACTGGAGAGCGTAAGGCACTGGCAATTATTAGTTGTAATCCGACTGAAGGGGCTAGTCTTTTTGTCGCTAATCTTGCAGTAGTATTTTCTCAACTCGGTGAGCGAACATTACTAATTGATGCTAATTTGCGTTGTCCGCAACAACATGAGATTTTTAATTTAAAAAATAAGCAAGGCCTATCTGATGTACTTGTTGGCCGCGCTAGTGTTTCTGAAGTTATATCTAAGATAGATTCATTTATTGATCTCTCAGTTTTGCCAGCGGGAACACTTCCACCAAATCCTTTAGAAATCCTTAATCGCTCCTCGTTTGATCAGTTGAATGCTCAGCTTGCAAATCAATTCGACGTCATTCTCTACGATACTTTGGCATTCTCGAGTGGTGTCGATGCACTTACTATTGCCGCGCGTACAGACGGTGTGTTAATAGTTGCGCATAAAAACGATACTCGTCTTGGTGACATCAATGCTATGAATGAACAGCTTAAATATAGTGGTACTGAAATTGTCGGTTCTGTACTGATTGATTTTTAATAAATAATTAGATCATGTTCTTATATCAATTGCACAGCTCGAAGTCGACGATATCAGATTGGTTGCCTATACTTCTGGGACTATTAATTTTATATATTCCTACTTTCTATGATTTGGCTAATGGAATATGGACTAATGAAGAACAGGCTCATGGACCGATTATTTTGGTACTTTCACTGTGGCTTCTTTTCCGACAGTGGACAGAAATGATGAAACGAAGCGATGGTAATTCAACTTCAGCCTTCGGATGGGTTGTTTTTTTTGTGGCTCTAATTCTCTATGTTATAGGGCGCTCACAGCAGATTTTGATATTTGAGATTGGCTCTTTTATTTTGGTACTAGTAGCAATCTTACTTATCAAACGAGGCTATCTTGCTTTAAAGGTCATGTGGTTTCCATTATTTTTCTTACTGTTTATGATTCCGTTGCCAGGTCCAGTAGTTAGTTTCCTAACTATGCCAATGAAGATGGCAGTTTCGTATGTGGCGGAGCATATTCTTTTTTGGGCAAATTACCCTATCGCAAGGAATGGTGTGATCTTGCAAATTGGGCAATATCAACTTCTTGTGGCTGATGCCTGTGCTGGATTACAAACATTGTTGACATTGGAAGCTCTGGGATTATTTTATCTGAATCTCGTGCATCATACCTCGGTGTTTCGTAATGTAGCATTGGCTGTTCTTATAATACCAATTTCTTTTACTGCTAATGTTATCCGCGTTATTGTTCTTACTCTGATTACTTATCATTACGGCGATGCAGCTGGACAAGGATTTCTGCATGGATTCGCTGGAATGGTTTTATTCATGAGCGCGTTAATACTGATACTTAGTGTTGATGGGTTATTGCAATATTTCTCTAAAAATCAAAATATTAATGTTTTTGTGCCGACAAGAAATAATTAGAATGTACAAAACTTATGCATTACTTCTTATTGTATTGGGAAATGTATTTTAAGGAAGCCCTGGGCAAGTGTCATTTCGAGCCAGAGAGAAATCTATTGCCTTGACTATTAAAGATTCCTCACTACGTTCGGAATGACAAATGCAAGTTATTCAGAGTCTC
>CAZDYN010000159.1:0-5955 GCA_964509635.1 uncultured Nitrosomonas sp.
GCGGCGGATGATGCGGCGCAGCACGTAGCCGCGTCCTTCGCTGCCGGGGATGACGCCATCGGTAATCAGGAAAGAACACGCACGGATGTGATCGGCAATGACTTTGAGCGAGTTGTCGGCGAGATTGCGGGTGTTGGTCGCGCGCGCAACCGCTTTGATCAAACTTTGAAACAGATCGATGTCGTAATTGCTGTGTACGTGTTGCATCACGGCGGAAATGCGTTCCAGTCCCATGCCGGTATCGACCGATGGTTTGGGCAGCGGATGAAGTACCCCGGCGCTGTCGCGGTTGTATTGCATGAACACCAGATTCCAGATTTCGATATAGCGGTCGCCGTCGGCGTCAAGGGAACCCGGCGGACCGCCTGCAACATCCGGTCCGTGATCATAAAAAATCTCGGAACAAGGGCCGCAGGGGCCGGTATCGCCCATTTGCCAGAAGTTATCCATGGTGGCAATGCGCACCACCCGAGATGGCTCGACACCGACTTCGTTGAGCCAGATATCCGCCGCTTCGTCATCTTCGGAATAGACGGTAACCCATAATCTCTCGTGCGGAATGTTGAGAATATTGGTCAGAAAATCCCACGCGAACAGAATGGCATTGCGTTTGAAATAGTCGCCAAAGCTGAAATTGCCCAGCATTTCAAAGAAGGTATGGTGCCGCGCGGTGTAGCCGACATTCTCCAGATCGTTATGCTTGCCGCCGGCGCGCACGCAGCGTTGCGAACTGGCTGCGCGCACGTAAGGCCGTTTATCCTGGCCCAGGAAGACATCCTTGAATTGCACCATGCCTGCGTTGGTGAACAATAAAGTGGGGTCATTGCCCGGTACCAGCGGACTGGATGCCACGATGGTGTGGCCGTGGGATTCGAAAAATTCAAGGAATTTCTGTCTTATTTCGCTGCTTTTCATATTTTTTGCGGCTGCTCGTATCGTTCTAGTTCAATCACAGTCAAGCCCACGGCTTCGCCTTTGACGATGGCCAGGCTTCTGACTCTAACCCGGATGGTGATTTCTTCGTTCATTTGGGGTAAATCCAGTTCGGTCAGAACCGTAATTTCCCCGCTATTGTCTTCCAATACGTAGGATTTCAGGTTGACCAGCGGCAGGCGCGTGGGATTCTTGGCCACGCCCCGCAGCTTCACTTCCTTGCCGTCAAAATTGACGGGTGATGCATTGATTTCACTGATGGGTACAATCGCATCCGCGCTGACCGGATGAACTGTCAGCAGGATTGCCAGCATGAGTATGGTTTGCGCGAACAGTTTTTTCATTGGTTCTCTTCTCCAGCCTGTGATAGTGCCCGTTGTATGATTTCCATTGAAAACCCCCTGCCCATCATGAATCGTATCTGTTTGCCGCGCTCTTCCCTGGAGGCGGGCGGTTTGGCAAACTTTTTCCGCCATATTGCAACGGCGGCATCCAGCTCGGTTTCTTGCAAAGCCGGCATTGCAGCGTGAATCAAATGCTCCTCGATGCCTTTCGCTTTAAGCTCTTGAATAATGCGCTGGCTGCCAAAGCGGGCGCGGCGCATCCGGGTAACTTGCGCAACAACGCGTTCGGCCGATAAGAAACCGTCGTGCTCCAGTTTGTCCAGCACGGCCGATAGGGCTTTCGGCGTGGCTGACGGTGTCAGATGAGCGAGCTTTTGTTCCAGTTCCCGGCGTGAATGCTCGCGTTGCGCCAGAAAGCGCAGTGCGCGTGTTTCCAGAGGGGAACGGGTGTCCACGGGATTTATTTCTCTTTGTCGATTTTTTCTTTATCGGTCTTCTCGCGCGCGGGCTTGGCCGCATCGGCGATGCCCACAATCGCCCGGATCTTCTGTTCGATTTCCTGGGCCATTTCTTTATGTTCTTTCAGGTATTCGCGCACATTATCCTTGCCCTGGCCGATTTTCTCACCGTTATAGGCATACCAGGCGCCCGATTTGTCGATGAGTTTATGCAATACGCCCAATTCGATGATTTCGCTTTCACGCGAAATGCCTTCGCCGTAGAGAATATCAAAATCCGCCTGTTTGAATGGCGGCGCTATTTTATTCTTGACCACTTTCACGCGCGTTTCATTGCCGATGGTTTCCTCCCCTTTCTTGATCGATCCGGTGCGGCGGATATCCAGGCGCACCGAGGCGTAGAATTTTAATGCATTGCCGCCCGTGGTTGTTTCGGGGTTGCCGAACATGACGCCGATTTTCATGCGGATCTGGTTAATGAAAATGACCATGGTATTGCTGCGCTTGATATTGGCGGTCAGTTTGCGCAGAGCCTGTGACATGAGGCGTGCCTGCAATCCCATTTGCGGATCACCCATATCGCCTTCGATTTCCGCGCGCGGCGTCAGTGCGGCTACGGAATCCACCACGATGATGTCGACCGAGCCGGAACGTACCAGCATGTCGGCTATTTCCAGCGCCTGTTCGCCATTGTCCGGTTGCGATATCAGCAGTTCTTTGACATTGACGCCGATTTTCTGCGCATATTGCGGATCCAGGGCGTGCTCTGCGTCAATAAAGGCTGCGGTTCCGCCCAGTTTCTGCATTTCGGCAATGACTTGCAGTGTCAGTGTCGTCTTGCCGGATGATTCAGGTCCGTAAATCTCAATAATCCGTCCGCGCGGCAATCCTCCGACACCCAGCGCGATATCGAGTCCCAATGAGCCGGTGGAGACAACTTGTATATCGTAGGCGACATCGTTTGCGCCCAGCCGCATGATGGAGCCTTTGCCGAACTGTTTTTCAATTTGGGCCAGAGCGGCATCAAGCGCTTTACTTCTGTTTTCATCCATGATTTTTCCTGTTAAGAGTCGATCAAATTATCGCATAACCTGTACCGTATCAACGAAACTTGTTATGAAGTTGTTTGGCGTTAAAAAAATTAACATAGTAAAAAACTCGAGTATCCGGCTTGCCTGCGATATAATTGCACGATGTCGTTGAAGTGGCAGATATAAATTATCAATTCGCCGCTGCATTCAGTAGATTTTGATTGGTAACAGAGGGAGAATAGCTATCCGAGTCATTTTATTAGGTGGCCCTGGTGCCGGGAAAGGTACCCAGGCCAATTATATTAAGGAACATTTCGGTGTTCCGCAAATTTCTACGGGCGATATGCTGCGTAGCGCGGTGAAAGCCGGTACCGAGCTGGGTATCATGGCAAAAAAGATAATGGATGCCGGCGGACTGGTTTCCGATGATATCATCATCAACTTGGTCAAAGAGCGTATCGCACAGCCCGATTGTGCAAATGGTTTCCTGTTTGACGGATTTCCACGCACAATTCCGCAAGCCGACGCGATGAAAGCAGCCGGTGTGCCGATTGATTTCGTGATTGAAATTGATGTCGCCGATGCTGAAATTGTTAAACGCATGTCGGGCCGCAGGGTGCATCCTGCATCAGGCCGTACTTACCATGTGGATTTTAATCCGCCGCAAACGCACGGCCGTGATGATGTGAGCGGTGAGCCGCTGATACAGCGCGATGATGATAAGGAAGAAACCGTCCGTAAACGGCTGGAGGTCTATCACGAGCAAACCGAGCCTTTGGTTGAGTATTACTCAAAGTGGTCGGCAAACGGCGGGGCTAGCGCGCCTCGCTATATCAAAATAGCGGGCATAGGCACAGTTGAAGAAATACGCGATCAGATTTTTGCAGCATTAAAGTAAGTTTAAATCAATCCCATTTTTTGATTCACATAACAGGTTTGAAGCTCAGGATGCGATAAGCCGCGCCTGAGTTTCTGTACGTACAGATTTAGTGGAATGGCTTGCTTACGTTTTGATTAATCAGGAGAAAAATATGGCAATTAAAAATGCATTTTATGCCCAATCCGGTGGCGTTACGGCTGTAATTAACGCTTCTGCCGCGGGTGTTCTGGAAACGGCGCGTCAGCATACCGATAAAATCGGTAATGTGTATGCGGGGCGTAATGGAATCATCGGCGCCTTGACCGAGGATCTGATCGATACCAATGCGGACTCGGCAGCGGCGATTGCCGCATTAAGGCATACCCCGTCGGGCGCTTTCGGTTCCTGCCGTTACAAATTGAAAAGCCTGGAGCAAAACCGGCGTGAATACGAGCGTTTGATCGAGGTATTCAAGGCTCATAATATCGGCTATTTCTTTTATAACGGCGGCGGCGATTCCGCCGATACCTGCCTTAAGGTTTCACAATTAGCGGATACGCTGGGTTACCCCATTCAAGCGATTCACGTTCCCAAAACGGTTGATAACGATTTGCCGATTACCGATTGCTGTCCCGGTTTCGGTTCGGTTGCCAAGTACATTGCAGTATCCACACGTGAGGCGAGCTTCGATGTGGCCAGCATGGCGAAAACTTCAACTAAAGTTTTCGTGCTTGAAGTGATGGGGCGTCATGCAGGTTGGATTGCCGCTGCGGGCGGCCTGGCTTCAAGTCCGGATTGTGAAATTCCAATTGTCATTCTGTTTCCGGAAGTCGCGTTCAACAAAGAAAAGTTTCTCGCCAAAGTGGATCGCTATGTCAAGGAATACGGTTATTGCTCGGTTGTTGTGTCGGAGGGCGTGAAAGGGGACGATGGCAATTTCCTGTCGGATCAGGGATTGCGCGATGCTTTCGGTCATGCGCAACTCGGCGGTGTGGCGCCGGTCGTGGCGAATATCATTAAGGATGGTCTGGGACTGAAGTATCACTGGGGTGTGGCGGATTATCTGCAACGCGCTGCACGTCATATCGCCTCCAGAACCGATGTGGAACAGGCTTATGCAATGGGTAAGGCCGCGGTGGAATACGCCATCGCCGGACATAACTCGGTGATGCCGACAATCGTGCGTGAATCCAATGCGCCTTATCGCTGGACGGTGGGTATGGCCCAGCTTGCAAATGTTGCGAATGTCGAGAAAATGATGCCGGCCGATTTTATCAGCGAGGATGGTTTCGGTATTACCCAGTCGTGCCGCGAATATCTGGCGCCGCTGATTGAAGGTGAGGATTATCCGCCATACAAGGATGGCTTGCCGGATTATGTGCGGTTAAAAAATGTTGCGGTTGAAAAGAAATTGGGTGAATTCAAGATTTAATTGTAATTTGGATCGTGATTGTTCCGGTGTTGTAAGGAAGTCCAAACATTACGGATCCAATCACATAACAATCTAAATATTATTAATATTTGATGCACTCAAGTAACAAGAACGGATAAAATACGGCCTGATTGTATTCAGGTTTTGAACAAGTGTTTAATAATGTGGAATTAATTAGGCCAAGATTCCACATGTGATTTTGGTGGTCTGACTTTAATTGGAGTTCTTTTATGGCTAGTGGTTTAGTTATCGCAATTGGTAGTGCGATTGTAGCCCTGATATTCAGTGGTATATGGATTAAGGGTATTTTTGCCCAATCGACCGGCAACCAGCGTATGCAAGAAATTGCAAAAGCTATTCAAGAGGGCGCTTCCGCCTATCTCAAACGTCAATATATGACAATTGGCATGGTGGGCGCGGTGTTGTTTTTTGCGCTCTGGATAGCGCTGGGCTGGGATACGGCTATTGGTTTCGCTTTAGGTGCTGTTCTTTCGGGCGCTGCGGGTTTTCTAGGTATGAATGTTTCAGTGCAATCGAATGTCCGTACTGCGCAAGCGGCAACCATCGGATTGAATGAGGCACTTGCGATCGCTTTCCGTGGCGGCGCGGTTACCGGAATGCTGGTAGTCGGCTTGGGCTTGCTGGGTGTTGCCGGATACTGCGCCCTGTTATTCGACGGCGCTGATCCCGATCAGGCTATCAGTGATGTCATCAAGCCTTTAATTGGTTTCGCATTTGGCGGATCACTGATTTCCATTTTCGCTCGTTTGGGTGGCGGTATTTTCACCAAAGGCGCGGACGTAGGCGCGGATCTGGTCGGTAAAGTGGAAGCGGGCATTCCGGAAGATGATCCGCGCAATCCGGCGGTTATTGCCGATAACGTGGGCGACAACGTGGG
>CAZDYN010000160.1:0-5920 GCA_964509635.1 uncultured Nitrosomonas sp.
AAATGTGCTTCGTCAACATGATCGAACCGGGCGATAAAGTTATTGTGTGCCGCAATGGCGTGTTTGGCGGGCGTATGATCGAGAATGTTGAACGGCATGGCGGTGTTGCCGTGGTGGTCGATGACAAATGGGGTGAACCGGTTGATCCGCAGAAAGTCGAAGATGCGCTGAAAAAGAATCCCGATGCCAGGATTGTCGCGTTTGTTCATGCGGAAACTTCTACCGGTGCGCAATCCGATGCCAAAACGCTGTGCGAAATCGCGCGCAAATATAATTGTCTGACCATCGTCGATACCGTCACTTCGCTGGGCGGCACGCCGATTAAAGTGGATGAATGGGGAATCGATGCGATCTATTCCGGCAGCCAGAAATGCTTATCCTGTCCGCCAGGCTTGTCGCCCGTCAGTTTTTCCGAGCGCGTGACCGAACTGGTTAAGAATCGTAAGACGAAAGCACATAGCTGGTTCATGGATATCAGCCTGTTGCTGAATTATTGGGGATCATCAACGCGTACCTATCACCATACGGCGCCAACCAATGCGCTGTATGCGTTACACGAATCCCTGCTGATGCTGTCTGAAGAAGGCTTGGAGCATTCCTGGGCGCGTCATCAGCGTAATTACCAGGCATTGAAAGCCGGATTTGCTACATTGGGCATGAATTATGTGGTTAAGGAGGAATATCGCCTGCCGCAATTGAATTCCGTTTTTGTGCCTGCGGGCGTGGATGAAAAAGAAGTGCGCCGCCGCTTGCTGGATGACTATAATCTTGAAATTGGCGCCGGTTTAGGTGATTTTGCCGGGAAAGTCTGGCGCTTTGGATTGATGGGTACCTCCAGCAGGGTGGAAAATGTGATTTTCTGCTTGAACGCGCTGGAAACTGTTTTGTCCGATATGGGCATGAAAGTGGAGCGCGGTGCCGCACCCGCCGCGGTGCATCAGAGTTACGCAGCCAATCCAATGTTCTAAGGTTTTTTGCATTAGCTGCAATTGTTTTTTTCTCATGCCACTTTTCCGTCGCAAACGATGGGAAAGTGGCCTGTGTTTTTCATTGACTCGTCACGGATAATCCGGTCACTATGGTTTTGGATTTTCCTTTATCAGTGGTAACTGCGCCGCTGTTATCGTTTGTTGTATCATTTTCAGCCATCTTATGGCTGATCAAAAGAAAAGCGGGCTGGATGCTGGATCAACCTAATACACGCTCGCTTCATACTGTGCCGGTTCCGCGTACCGGCGGCCTGGGGTTGTTATCCGGAGTGATCGTTACGTGGTTGTGTTTTGCGGTTGCAATTCCCGCTACAGTCTGGATCGGCACCGGTTTGTTGATGGTGATATCATTTATCGACGATGTCCGGCAGGTGCCGGTATGGTGCCGGTTGCTGGTACAGGGCATCGCTGCCGCAGGATTCTCTACGGTTCTTTTGCTGGATACCTATGGTTGGATGTCTGTGCTGAGTGTCATGATTGCGGTGGTCTGGATGTCTAATCTGTACAATTTCATGGATGGATCGGATGGCTTGGCGGGTGGAATGACGGTGATCGGATTTGGTTGCTATGGCCTGATTGCCTGCTTGGCCGGTCATTACGATTTTGCCGTGCTCAATTTTTCGATAGCGGCAGCGGCGCTGGCTTTTTTGCGTTATAACTTTTATCCGGCGCGTATTTTCATGGGAGATGCCGGAGCTATTCCACTCGGATTCCTGGCTGCCGTGCTGGGGGTATGGGGGTGGCTGGATCAGCTCTGGTCGATATGGGTGCCGCTGCTGATATTTTCACCGTTCATTGCCGATGCGACCGTGACGTTGCTGAAACGTTTGCTGCGCGGAGAAAGAATCTGGCAAGCGCACCGCGGCCATTATTATCAGCGGATGGTGCAAAGCGGACTGGGTCATCGCAATACGGCGTTATCGGCGTATGCTCTGATGTTCGCGGCAAGTGCCAGCGCGGTCTGGGCGAGCGGGCAGGATCAGGTGGTGCAAAGCTGGATGGCGGGGATCTGGGGAAGTATTTATCTGGTATTAATGGCTATTTCTGATTGGAATCAGAAATATTATTCCAATCAAGGGTAACATGTTTGCCAGGAAATTCGAGATTCGTACCTACATTGCTTTTACGCATGACTTTGTCGCGGTTGCCGCCGCCTGGTGGCTGGCCTATTTATTCCGCTTCAATTTTGTAATCCCGTCTTCTTCGGTAAAGTTTCTGGCGGAAGCCTTGCCTTGGATTGTATTGATCCAAAGCGGTTTCTTTTTGTGGCTGGGGCTTTACCGGGGGGTGTGGCGTTATGCCAGCCTGCCTGATCTAAAAAGAATTTTCATTGCGGTCATCGCCGGCGCGGCGACCGTCTCGCTGGTGTTATGGCTATCGGGTTTGCTGGACGCTGTTCCGGGCGCGGTCGTATTGCTGGCGCCATTGCTGTTGTTACTGATCATGGGCGGCAGCCGGTTGACCTATCGCGCATGGAAGGAGCGCCATCTGTATGGCTTGGAAGGCCATGAGGCAAAGCCGGTTCTGATTCTTGGCGCAGGCAGCACGGCGGTCAATCTGGTCAAGGCCTTGGCAGGAAGCTACGAGTGGCATGTGGTTGGCATGCTGGATGATGATCCCCGGAAATTGGGCAGGCATTTACAAGGTGTGCGGGTGCTTGGGCGAATCGATGAGTTGCCGCAATGGGTGCAGAAACTGAATGTCGAGCATGTAATCATCGCCATGCCGTCCGTATCCCGCCGCATACACCGTCAGGCATTGGAAATATGCTCGGAGATCGGTGTCAAGGCGATGACAGTGCCGTCTTACGCGGATTTGATCAGCGGCAAGACGACCGTGTCGCAGATTCGTGAAATCCAGTTGGATGATTTGCTCGGCAGGGCGCCGGTGGTTCTGGATAATGACGGTTTGCACGGTTTGCTCACGGATAAAGTGATTCTGGTGACGGGGGCTGGCGGTTCGATTGGTTCGGAATTATGCCGGCAGCTCGCCGCGTTCAAGCCGGAGCATATTGTTTTTATCGAATTGAACGAATTTGCGCTCTATAGCATACAAGAAGAATTTGTACCGCGTTTTGCTGGAATGAAAATGTCGTTTGTCATCGGCGATATCAAGGATCATGCGCGTATGCAGCAATTATTCACACAATTCCGCCCTGCGGTGGTTTTTCACGCCGCGGCTTATAAGCATGTGCCGCTCATGGAACAGGAAAATGCCTGCCAGGCTGTGCTGAATAACGTTTTAGGCACGTATGTGCTGGCTCGGGTGGCTATCGATTCGGGAGTGGAAAAATTTGTGCTCATCTCAACGGACAAAGCAGTGAATCCTGTCAGTGTCATGGGCGCCAGCAAGCGGCTGGCGGAAATGGTGTGCCAGGCTTTGCAGCAATCCATTTCAAAAAATACCGGGACAGATCAAAATAATCAATCGCCCGGGATCTGTTTTGTGATGGTGCGCTTTGGCAATGTACTGGGCAGTACCGGCAGCGTTATTCCTAAATTCCGCGAGCAGATTGCCAAAGGCGGTCCGATTACCATCACTCATCCGGAAATGACGCGTTATTTCATGTCCATTCCGGAAGCGGCGCAACTGGTGTTGCAAGCCGGATTGATGGGCGGTACCCGAGGCGGCGGAGAAATATTTGTGCTGGATATGGGCGATCCGGTCAAGATTGTCGATCTTGCTAATGATCTGATTCACTTATCCGGATTGGCGGAGGGTGATATCCGTATTGTGTTCAGCGGATTGCGTCCGGGTGAGAAGCTGCATGAAGAGCTGCTGGCCGCCAGTGAAAACACGCTTCCAACACCGCATGAAAAATTGCGTATCGCGCAGGCTCGCCAGGTGGATGAGCTGTGGCTGTCCGATTTAACGGCGTGGTTAGGTGCGATCACGGTGCTAAGCGATCAGGCAATGCGGGAACAATTGGTAAAGTGGGTGCCGGAATATACCTGCAAGGAAAGCGATACTGGAATAACCGGTTGATTTTTGTCTCGCTGTCATTCGGAAAAATCAATTTTGCTTGGTATCCGTATCCGATGCTTTGAGATTTTCTGTGATACAGCCATTTTTCAGGACAACGATGCGATCAATTTTTTTCAAGCGGGGGATATGTTGACTGAAGATCAGAGTGGTGCGATTCTGCATCAGTTCCTCCAGGGCTGAAAGCAGATTCGCCGGATCGGGTTCGTGCGCCGCAGGTATTTCATCCACGATCAGTACCGGTGTATCTTTTACGAATGCGCGCGCGATGGCAAGCTGCTGCAATTGTTTTTTGCTGATTTCAGTATCTTCCTGACCGATCTTTGTTTGCAAACCTTCGGGCATCTGCCGGATAAATTCCATCGCGCGCGAAGCTTGCGCTGCTGCGGTAATTCTTGCTTCATTCGCGCATCGCATTGCACCGTAAGCGATATTGCCGGCGATTCTTTCGTCGAGCAAGAAAGTATCCGCCGGTATCAGGGCGATATTGGCGTACAGGTGATTGAGCCGGATATCCGGCAATGCATGATCATCCAGCCAAATTGCTCCGCTGCTGGGCTGTTGCAGGCGGAGTATCAGATCGATCAGCGCGTTTTTTTCTTCCCCGGTATAACCGGTAAAAACGATGACTTCACCCGGTCTTATGGAGAGATGGATATGACTCAGGATGGGTTTGGTTTGGGCGTCCCTGCCAAAGCGCACGTGATCAAATATCAGTCTGCCGCAACTGCGCGGCATGCTGAGAGTGCCGGTATCCTGTTCGGACGCCTGATCGAGAAATGCAAAGATGGTTGCTAAAGTTTTCCGATCATGTTCAAGTTGCCCGGGCAAGTTTGCAATACGCTGGACCGGCAGAATGAGCAGGAGTGCAATAGTAACCAGCGCGCTGGTTACGGGTAAATCCAGTGCGCCGTTAATCGCCTGTAACGCAATAACATAGGTAACAGCGGTCAGAATCAATGCGGTGATTACCTGGCCCAAAGGGCGCACCATGGCCGTGACCCTGGTTTGCTGCATTTCCGCCTCAAGCAGGGTCCCGGAAATTTTGTCAAGGCGCTGGTTTTCATGAGTTTGCCCGCCATCCAAGCGGATTTTTCTGTAATGCTCGACCGATTGCGATAAGTGCTGAATCAGGTTTTCTACGGCCAGCAGGTTTTTCTGCCCGGGTTTGTTGCAATGGCTGCCGGTCATCTGCTTAATGAGTACGATGAACGGTGTTGCCAGCAAAAGCAGTATCGAGAATTCCTGATTGAGATACAGTGCGCAAATCATGAGTCCAATGATGGTCAGGCCATCTTGCGCTAACAATGCGGCATGACGGGTTACAGTCCGGGTCACTGCGTTGATATGGGCTATCAGCGCGCCGATCTGATGATGATTGAGATGCGCGTAGCAGTTGACGGGCAGTGTCAGCAGCTTGTTAAAGAAATCCCTGCGCAGATCCATACCTAATTTCCCGCCCGCCTTGCCGGTGGCGTGGAGGCTGGCATAGCCCGCGGCTCCGCGTATGATGAATAGGGCAATAATCGCCAGTGATGTTGTTTGTATCAGTGACGGATCTTGCCGGATAAATGCGCCATCCACGATGTGCTGAACGAGTATAGGCAGTAACGCCATAGTGGCTGCCATGATCAGCATGGCGGACAGTGCCTGCAGAAGTAATTTCCAGTGAAATGCAGGTTTTCCGAATAAACGGCGGTAGTGTTGCAAGTGGCTCATAATGTGTAATTTTACATGAACCGGCTGCCGAGTCACCTCAGGTGCCGCTGAATAATTGTTATTTCGGACAGGGCGAGAATCTATCGTGCGGATTACCGGAGATTCCTGAAAAGTGAAACGGATATAGTACAATCGCTACTCTTCTCAGGAGGACATTGAAAACGTTTTCGAGGCAGCCGGTACAGTTAACACTGTAGCGGCAACACGGATGGTTTTCGGCTTGCAGTGAG
>CAZDYN010000161.1:0-5912 GCA_964509635.1 uncultured Nitrosomonas sp.
GTTCAACCACGGTGATTTGTACCGAGAAAACGGGCACGCTGACGCAAAACCGGATGAAGGTGAAACAATTGTTTCTGTCAGGGAAATTCTTTCAACCAAGCGATATTGAACAGTTGCACCAGCATCCCTTATTGGATGTGGCGATGTATTGCCACACGCTGAAACGGATAAACAAGGAAGGTGAACAAATGCTGCTGGGCGATTCGATGGAAATTGCCCTGGTCGAATTGGCGCAGATGACCATGACAATCAATCCGGATTTTACGCGGATTGCTGAGATTCCTTTTGATACCGACCGCAAACGTCTCTCACTGTTGTACCAAACTCCCGATGGAAACAGGCTGTATTGTAAAGGCGCCCTGGAAACGGTATTGCCGCTTTGCAGTACGATTTATCTGAATCAAGGAATAAAGCCTCTGGATGAAATGCAGCGGCAATCTTTGCTCAATGCACAGGAGGCGATGGCGGAACAAGGGTTACGCATACTTGCGCTGGCTTATCATCCCTACCCATCAATGACTGAGCCTGAAAACCTGGAGCGGGAATTAATTCTATGCGGATTAGTTGGAATAGAAGATCCACCTCGGACAGAGGTTCCAGCTGCGATTGCAAGTTGCCGCTCGGCGGGTATTAAAGTCATCATGGTGACCGGCGATCACCCTCATACTGCTCGCGCTATCGCCAGGGAGATCGGTTTGACGCAGAATCCGGTCATTATTTCTGGAAACGACCTGAGGCGTATGTCATCAATTCAGCTTCAGCTGGCTTTGGATGCCGAGGAAATTATTTTTGCCCGGGTTGGTGCAGATCAAAAAATGCTGATTGTGCAAGCACTGAAGAAGAAGGGTGAAGTGGTTGCAGTCACAGGCGATGGTGTTAACGATGCGCCGGCATTAAAGGCAGCCGATATCGGCATCAGCATGGGGATTTCCGGAACCGATGTAGCTAAGGAATCTGCTGATATCATTCTACTGGATGATAATTTTGCCAATATTGTTGCAGCAATTGAGGAGGGACGCGCGGTTTTCGAAAACATCCGTAAATTCATGACGTATATTCTTACCTCAAATGTGCCTGAACTTGTTCCCTATCTTGCTTTTGTGCTATTCAAGATTCCGCTGCCGCTAACCATCATTCAAATTCTTGTCGTGGATCTAGGTACCGATATCCTTCCGGCGCTGGCGCTGGGCGCTGAAGCGCCGCATAAGGATGTGATGCTGAAACCGCCACGCGCACGCAATGAGCGATTGCTGTACTGGCCATTATTGGGTCGTGCCTATCTGCTACTGGGTGCAATGGAAGCAATAGCGGCAATGACTGTGTTTTTCTACGTTTTGCACGCAGGTGGCTGGTCCTATGGACAGATGTTGCCAGTTGATAATCCGCTGTACTTGCAAGCCACGACAGCATGCCTTTCGACTATTATTGTTATGCAAATCATGAATGCTTTTATTTGCCGTCATCCCAAAGAATCTGTCTTTTATTCCGCATGGCTTGGTAACCGTCTGCTATTGCTTGGTGTAACATTGGAAATCATCTTGATTGTGCTGATTGTCTACACGCCGCTAGGCAATCAGTTGTTTGGCACTGCCCCCATTGAAATAGAGGTCTGGCTGTATGCCATTCCCTTTTGCCTGGTAATGCTGATTCTGGATGAACTGCGCAAGGTTTTGCTGCGCTATTCCAGTCGGTAGTTCTTGCTTTAAAGCGAGTAGGGCCATATACCTAGCTTATCGTAAGAAGCGAATTTTCTCTGCTGCTTGCAGCGGCAGCGTAGATTGCCGTAATGCTATTATGAATTGGTGATGATTCCGTACAGTTTGTCCTTATGTAATAAACGCTTCTTTTTCAATTCCTCCAGATACTCGTCGGTGGTGTTCTCTATACCTTCCTCGATTCTGAGAATTTCGCGGTTGATATCATGATATTCCTCAAATAGACGGGCAAAATGGCTATTGCTGCCTTTCAGTTCATGAATGCGGTCGTAATATTCAGGGAATTCATGGTGCAAATCATGTTTCTCTAACATGGCTGACTCCTTCTTGTTAACCTCGTAAATATCAACATATTGCGCTGGTGATGTTGCATGAATCCTGATTTGGATCAAAACTCAAGCGGATCGACATCCAGCGCCCAGCGCACTTTATGGGCGGATAATGAATTGATTTGCGCATACCAGCCGGTCAGAAAGGCTTGTAATTGCTTACGTGAGGACGATTGTATCAGCAAATGCGCACGCTCCAAACCTTTTAACCGCACCATGTGAGCCGGAACCGGATCGAATAATTCAACCGCTTCAGGTGGCTGGGCAAGGCGCGCAGCCTGTCGGAGAAAATCCAGCGTGGTCCGGATGCTGTGCGTTTCGGCACGCAACAGGGCTTGATAGACATACGGCGGGAATCCGGCTATTTTTCTTTCCGCCAGCAGGGTTTGTGCCAACGCATCATAATCGTGTTGCCGCAACGCCTGATACAACGGGTGATCGGGAAATTCGGTTTGAATCAGCACATGCCCGGCGATATGGGCGCGTCCGGCGCGCCCGGAGACCTGCATCAGTTGCGCAAATAAACGTTCACTGGCACGAAAATCGGTGCTGTATAGCGAAGTATCGGCGTTCAGGATACTCACTAGCGAAAGATGGGGAAAATCATGCCCTTTGGCAAGCAGTTGAGTGCCGACCAGAATGTCTACTTGTTGTGCATGGATCGCTTGCAGAATCTCTTGCCAGGCATGTTTGCGGCGAATGCTGTCCCGGTCGATGCGTAAAATCCGTGCCGACGGAAAATGTGCTGTCAAGGTTTCTTCCACGCGCTGAGTGCCTTGTCCAAAGGGAGCGATATCCTGGTTGCCGCACTGCGGGCATGCACGCGGAAAGCGTTCCTGATGACCGCAATGGTGGCAGCTTAATTTTTTATCGCGTAAATGCACAACCAGGCGGCTGGAGCAGCGCCGGCAGGCGGCGGACCAACCGCAGGATTTGCACAGCAGCACGGGTGCGTAGCCGCGCCGGTTGATAAAAACCAGGCTTTGGTGTTTTTCTGCCAGGCATTTTTCCAATGCCTGGATCAGCGGCCCGGTTAATCCGTCCGGTGTTTTATGGATGCGCGTATCAATGCACTGAATAGAGGGCAATGCGGCGTTTTGCACTGCGCGGGAAACCAGGCGGATATGGCGGTAGCGGCCATTGATCGCATTGAAATAGCTTTCCAGGGAGGGTGTGGCGGAACCCAGTACCACCGGAATATTCGTTTGCCGGGCGCGGAAAATCGCCAGATCCCGTGCGGAATAACGTAATCCATCCTGTTGCTTGAATGAACTGTCGTGTTCTTCATCGACAATGATCAAACCCAGCTCGGGCAGGGGTGTGAAAACAGCCAGCCGCGTTCCCAGGATAATTCTGGCTTCACCGCGCTGCGCTTGCAGCCAGCCGGTTAACCGTTCGGTATCATTGAGTCCGCTATGAAGGTTGACTAACAGAGTGGTATGGAAACGCGTGCGAAACACAGCTTCCAGTTGCGGGGTCAGATTGATTTCCGGAATCAGCACCAGCGTTTGCTTGCCGCGTGATAAGGCCGATTCAATGATACGTAAATAAACTTCGGTCTTGCCGCTGCCGGTCACACCATGCAGCAGCCAGGTATTGAATCGTTCAAATTCCGCGGTGATGGCTGTTACAGCATTGGTTTGCTCGTTCGTCAGGGTTGGAATGCTTGCGGTCTTGAGTGCCGTAATCGCTATGGACCTTGCGCTTATCCAGCCCAATTGCACCCATTCCGCCAGCAACTTACCAGCACGCGGTGAAATTTGTCTGATTTGCTGCGCGGTCAGTTCGGTTGCCTGCTGAAATCCGGTCAGTAACCGGCGGGCGACGCGACTGCGGGCGGGGATAGCACTGATCGCGATCTGTTTGCCGAGTTCCGTGAGGCCAAACGCGTGCTGCGCAGCATCTTTCAATTTGACCGGTTTATTGTTGCGCAGCATGGCCGGTAAGCCGTTCATGATGACCATGCCGAGCGGGTGGAAATAATACTGGCTGCAAAACCGGAATAAATCCAGCAAGGATGGAGCGAGCGGTTCTATTTCCCGGAAAATGCAATGAACGGATTTGAGCTTATTAATGGGAACGCGGGTTTCAGCGTAAACCGCGATGATGACCCCCGTGATCTTTTTTTTACCAAAAGGCACGCAGACACGCAAACCAATATCGTGTTCGTTGGCGTCATCAGCTTGATAATCAAACAGTGTGTCGACTGGAACATTAAGCGCGACATGGATAATAGGCATAGGCAGCCGGATTATGGCGACGGAGACAAGTTACTGACCGGTAATTGATGCGTTGACCGGTCAGTAACTTGTCAGGATTGCAGCAGCAGGTTATTTTGAAACGCGATACAACGTGACGGCGGCTTCACCGGGTTTATCCAGTTTGGCGGTATGGCCGTCCGGATTGATCGAAAAGCCCATATTGCCGTCCACATCGGAAAAGCCGGCACAACCGTTGGTGTTATAGGTAAAACTGGACAAATTTAAGCTGTTTCCACCTTTGTTATAAGTATAGGAAGAAAATTCGATACCCGGTTTTGCACATTTTGCTTGCTCTTCACGTTGCGTTTCGCCTGTTGGATCAATCATCAGGAATTTGCCGTTCGGGAAGAACACCAGGGTTTGTGTCTTGATCGCTTCGCTATCATATGCCCAGGCACCCACGATACCATTCGCATCGTTATCTATTTTTGCGTAGCGTGTTTCCTTGACTTCCTTCTCGGCGACTTCATTTTCATCACTTATCTCAATGGGTTTTGCGATGTGAAACAATTCACCAAATACACTGCTTTGTTCACGCGCTCTTTGCACGGTCACGATGTCGGAATGAATTAACTCAAAGCCGTCGGTGCGAACGCGCCGGGTCGGGCCGGGATTCGAGAACCCGGCTTTCAGATTGGTATCCACGCTGGGTGTGCTTGCCAGCTTGAAGCCGCGGGTGTCAAAATCAGTCGCATTGGCAACGCCGTATTCAACACCGGCCTGGAAAATGGTTCTTCCGCCGCACACGCGATTCTCGTCACAGGAATCATCCGGTCTGGCATCGCCTTGCAGATACTCGCCACTGGTATCAGCGGCCACGCGCAGCACGCTGGCGGTTTGATTGGTATAGCTGACCCAGATTTGCGCGCTGAGTAATGCGACACCTTGCGACATGAAGTGATTGCGCGCTTCTTCCGGAGTTCTGATGTTTCCGTCAATACCGCTGGTTTCCATGATGTTTTTTAAATTGGCGGAATCGGCAAAAGTATCCGGATTGCTGTCCAGATTAATGGATCCTTTGACGGCAGCAGCCGTTTCGCTCGAAATGGATATGCCGTTGGAGGGATCGCTGTCGGAATCCAGGGATTGCAACAAAACCAGCAGATTTTGTAATTTATTGTCACTGTCACCAGCTAATTCCATCGGTGTCACAATCTGTGAACCCTGAATATTACCCAGTGTCAAACCGCCCAGTTTAAATTCTATTTTGTCGCCATGATTGAAATTAAAGTTGCCTTTGTCATCGGTTACTCCGGATTTGCCGGAAGATGCGGCATAGGATATACCGGAGACGGGGGAATCGACCAGAATACCGGTGGCCGGGCCGCTGGGCATGACTCTTCTGGCCGCTGTGGCTGCTGAGGAAGCGGATGACGATGTTTCAGCGTATTTCTCGCCGCCGCTGTCGCACGCAGTTAAACTCACAATAAATGCGGTGGATAATAAGTGTATCCATGATTTTCTTTTTAACTGGTGTGTAGATTTCATTGACAGGCTCTCTTTTTGATTAATTAAATAATTCAATCGTATACAATTTATATTTCTGTATGCGTAACGTATCGACGGACGCTGATATTTTACTATCAAGATGGCTATTATAGCCAAGC
>CAZDYN010000162.1:0-5885 GCA_964509635.1 uncultured Nitrosomonas sp.
CCAATCTAAACGCAACAATACCATTCGCTATCCCGCCGATGCACAAGCGGCTGCGCAACGTATTATGCGCAATCTGAAGTGGCTGACCTATGGCGCGCCGGTCGAACCCATCCCGGTGGATAATTCGGTTGAACAAACGATTCAAGTGGAAGTAAACCGGACCTACCAACACGGCACAGCATTTAGTGACGAATTACGGATGCCAGAAAAACCTCGTTTGCCTTTCGAACCCGAAATGGTGCGTATTCCGCCCGGAAAATTCCTGATGGGTTCGCCTGCAACTGATACAGATGGTTTTGATGATGAACGCCCACAACGTGAAGTCACGATAGGCTACGCCTTTGAAATCAGTAAATACGAGGTCACGTTTGACGAATACGATGCGTTTGCCAACGCCACCAAGCGGCAATTACCCGGTGATAGCGGTTGGGGGCGCGGCAAGCGGCCGGTGATCAATGTATCCTGGAACGATGCGCAAGACTATGTGCAATGGCTATCCAAGCAAACTGGTAAAAAATACCGCCTGCCGACTGAGGCTGAATGGGAATATGCCGCGCGGGCTGGATCGCAAACCCGTTATTGGTGGGGCGATGACATTGGTCAAAATAATACGGCATGCGATGGCTGTGGCAGTGAATGGGATAATAAACAAACTGCACCGGTAGGTTCTTTCAAGGCGAATGTATTTGGGGTGCACGATACTGCCGGTAATGTGTGGGAATGGACGAAGGACTGCTGGCACGAAAACTACAATAATGCACCGGGTGACGGCTCGGCGTGGCTGGAGAAGGATGAAGGAGATTGTAATCGCCGGGTGGTTCGGGGCGGTTCGTGGGACATCAGTCCACAGCTCCTGCGATCGGCTTTCCGCGGCGGGGACGGCACCGATGTTGCCAGCAACGTCCTGGGTTTTCGTATCGCCAGGGCTTTTTGATCTTTGTTCTTTGTGCTTTTGTCCTTTGCGGGGTTGCAGGGGCGCAGCCCCTGCGGGTTTTCTGGGGGTTGTAGGGGGTTAACCCAGCAGGCGTGCTTTTTTTCGTTGCGCCTTGAGAACAGTGACCGCTTTTTTATCGAACGACACAAATTCCGTGCCTCCAAGGCTGGCTCCTGAGAAGGCTATGATACCGTCGGCAAAATCCCCGCCTTGTTCAAATACCGCCAGTCCCAGTTCAATGGCCGGCATATCGCACATGACGTTTTTGCTCCGGATCAATAGGCGGATGGCCTTTACAATATCAGTATCGGTGAATTGATACGCGCGCTGGAGTACCCAGACAAATTCACACAGCGTGGTCGATGAAACCGCAATCCGGCGCGCTTTGCGAAGCACATCGGCGGCAAGCTGCGCTTGCTGCGCGTCATCCTGGACGCAGGCGCGCACCAGCACGTTGGTGTCTGCCGTGATATTCATCGGCGGGTAGCCCAGCTTTGCGCGATGATCTCGTTCATTTCATCGATGCTGACAACGGGTGTATCGGGCTTATGCAAACAAGCAATAAAATCGCTCACATCGCCATCTTGGACATGGCTGCCGATGGTTAACGTGCCATCGGGCAATTTATGCACTTCCACTTGCTGACCGGGCGCTACGCCAAGGTGCTTGAGCAAATCCTGCCGTAACGTGACTTGCCCTTTCGCAGTGACGGTTAACGTTGACATCTGAAATTTCTCCTTATCGTAAGTAAGGAAATTATGCCTTACCGGGTTTGGAAAAACAATGCCGGATTTAATGAATCGCAGGGGGATAAATGGTGGATGGCGCTGCGCTTATCCCCCTACAAGGCCGTTTACAGTTGAATGATCTGATTGAGCCGCTGGCATACCTGTATAAACAGCGCTTCGTTGAGTGATCCCAATGGATGTGGTTTGGCGTTGCGTGCTTGCCAATCGAACGATTTGGGTTGATGGCATAGCACGTAACTGGTTTGTTCGATTTTATTTTTTGCGGTTTTGCCGATTGCTACGGCAAAAGGATTGTCGGCGTTATACGCTGCGGTGGTCATCGGCAGACCGATGACGAGTGAGGTTTTGCCGTTGAAAATTTTGGGCGAGAGCACGAGAAAAGGATGAAAGTCGCGCATTTCCTGCCCGGCTTGCGGATTGCAGTCGATCCAGATAATGTCGCGGCGGTCAGGCGACCACGGCTGAGTGCTATCGGCTTGTTTGGCCATAATACGATCAATGTGTGGCTGCCGCCATCATCACCATTTTTCCGCACCGGTCGCAGCTGTAGGCATGGTCTCGCCACCATGACGAGCGGGATCGAACTGTGCCAAACGTTGCTCCAGCGTCAACGCTTCATCTTGAATAGGCGTAATGATGATTTGCCCATCCGATACTGTCAGCCGCACCCGTTGATCGGCGTGTACCTGCGCTTCGCGCGCAATCGCTGCCGGTAACCGCACTCCTAGATTGTTGCCCCATTGCTTGATATCCAAAACGACTTCGGTCATTTTTACGTTCCCTCATTCAAATGTATAGACATCAGTATAAACACAATTAAAATGTGAATCAAATAACTGCCATAGCATCGATCAACAAGATAGAAAACAGTGACCGGTTATCCGTCAGCACGCTATAGGGATACGATCGACCAAGTCTGGCAGCTTGATGTAACGGGGTAATGCCAGGCCGTGCCGAAATCGCAGTGCGTGATGCGGATTCCGGGCGGAGATTGGCGGCGTTTGTATTCATTGCGGTGAATCAAGCGGATGACTTTCGCTACCACGGCTGGGTCATAGTTGAGCGCGGCAATTTCAGCGGGGGAATAATTTTTCTCGACATACGCCTCGATGATTGCATCCAGTATTTCGTACGGAGGCAGGCTGTCCTGATCGGTTTGACCGGGGCGCAATTCAGCGGACGGCGCGCGCTGGATGATGCGTTCCGGTATCACGCGGCTGATGCGGTTGCGGTATTCGCACAATTGGTACACCAGGGTTTTGCTGACATCCTTCAAAACCGCGAAACCGCCTGCCATGTCGCCATACAACGTGCAATAACCGGTCGCCATCTCGGATTTGTTGCCGGTGGTCAGCACCAGCGAGCCGGAGTGGTTGGACAGCGCCATCAATAACGTGCCGCGTATGCGTGCCTGCAAATTCTCCGGCATGGTATTCGATCCGGCCGGATCCCGCTGAATCCGGAAATCGTGTTCAATGGTTGATAGAAATTGGCCGAACAAGGATTGGATGCTGCATTCATCATGCTTTACACCCAGTAATTCCACCATTTCGTTAGCATCTTCCAGGCTGATGCCGGCGGTGTACTGCGACGGCATCATGACGGTTCTGATCTTGTCCGCGCCCAGCGCATCGACCGCAATCGCCAGTGTCAATGCGGAATCCACGCCGCCGGAAAGTCCCAGAATCACACCGGGGAAGCCATTTTTGCGCACATAATCGCCGACGCCTAGACACAATGCCTGATAAACGCTGGCGGCCATTGCCGGTGAAGCGGGCAGGTTGCTTTTCACCGGTTGCTTGCCTTGAATATCGATTATTGCGACGGTTTCAACAAATTCGCCCAGTTGATGCGTGAGCTCGCCTTGTCCGTTCATGACAAACGAAGCGCCGTCAAAAACCAGTTCATCCTGTCCGCCTGTCAGGTTGGCGTGGATTACCGGGATACCGGTATTTTTAATGAATTGTTGCGTGATTTGGCAGCGCGAGACTTGCTTGTTGATATGAAAAGCCGATGCATTGAGCACCAATAACATATCGAAAGCGGAGCAATCCGCTGTGCCGGTCAGATCTCCCAGCCAGAAATCGGCGCAAATCGCCAGGCCAAATTGAATGCCGCCCAGTTCAAATACACAGGGTTGGATGCCGGTATCGAAATAATACGTTTCGTTGAAGAATGGGGATTTGTTGAGAATTCTCTTGTGATAGGTATGCAGGATTTCGCCAGCGCGAATCACCGAAGCGGCATTGTACAGTTTGCCTGCGTGAAAGTGCGGATGGCCTACGACCAGGGTGATGTCTTCAACCGCTTTGATCAATTCCGCCAGCGTATGCGCGCAGGATTGGCAGAAAGCTTCGCGCAATAAACAATCGGCGGGAGGGTATCCGGATAAAGCCAGTTCAGGCGTAATGATCAGCTCAGCCCCCGCCTGTTTGGCTTTTTTTACCGCATCCAGTATTTTTGCGGCATTTCCTGCGATATCGCCAACCGTGCAATTAATCTGGGCAATGGCGATGCGCATGGCGTGCCGGGGGCGCTATTGCTGGCTAACAGGCCGTTGAAAAACTATCCGCGTTGCCGCCAGCCTGTTAAAAAGGTAATTGAGCATCCGGTTTGGCTTGCAGAATATTGCGGCGGAAATCTTCCTGAATACGTTTGAGAGCGGCTTCACTGTCGGCTTCAAAGCGTAATACCATCACGGGTGTGGTATTGGATGCGCGCGCCAAACCGAATCCATCGCTGTATTCAACCCGCAAGCCATCGATGGTGATGACTTGTTGCGCGTTATCAAAGACCGCGCTTTGCTGTAACTGTGCAATCAGCGCATGATTTTCGCCTTCCGCCACACGCACCTGTAATTCCGGCGTGTTGATGCTGTCCGGCAGATTATTCAGCGTGGCATTGATATCCGCCTGGCGGCTCAGTAATTCCAATAACCGCGCACCGGCGTATAAGCCGTCGTCAAAGCCGTACCAGCGTTCCTTGAAAAACAAATGTCCGCTCATTTCACCGGCTAACAAAGCCTTTTCTTCGATGAGCTTGGATTTGATGAAGGAATGCCCGGTTTTCCACATAACCGGTGTGCCGCCGTGCTGGCTGATCCAGGGTGCCAGATTGCGGGTGCATTTCACGTCAAAAATAACCTTGCCGCCGGGATTGCGCGAAAGCACATCGGCTGCAAATAGCATCAACTGGCGGTCAGGATTGATGATATGGCCATCCTTGGTGACAATGCCGAGCCGGTCACCGTCGCCGTCAAATGCCAGGCCGATTTCAGCATCGGTTGTTTGCAGTGCCCGAATGACATCGGCCAGGTTGCCGGGCACCGATGGATCGGGATGGTGATTGGGAAAGGAACCATCCACGTCACAGAATAATTCCGTCACCTGGCAGCCCAGGCCACGATACAGCGCCGGTGCGAATGCGCCGGCCACGCCGTTACCGCAGTCGACAACGATTCTGATCGGGCGGGCCAGTTTAATGTCGCTGATGATGCGCTCAAGATACGTGTTCACGATATTGTGCTCGGAATAATTGCCCGCACCCTGCGTAAGATCATCATTTTCTATGCGTAAACGCAGCGCCTGAATGGTGTCCGCCGCCAGGGTTTGACCACCCAGTACAATTTTGAAGCCATTGTACTCAGGCGGATTATGACTGCCGGTCACCATGACGCCGGAATACCGGCATAATTCGTGCGCGGCAAAATAGAGCATGGGTGTCGCCACCATGCCGACATCCACCACATCGATCCCGCTTTTGCGGATGCCGCGCGAGAGCGCCTGGGATAGCTCGGTTCCCGATAGCCGGCCATCCCGGCCGATGGCGATGGCGGTCAGATTCCTGGCGCGTGCTTCGGAGCCGATGGCATGGCCGATTTTCTCTACATTTTCAGCGGTTATGGTTTTGCCAACGATACCGCGAATATCATAAGCTTTGAAAATTTCATGAGGAATTGCTTGCATAATTAAATGAGTCCGTAAGAGCGGTTATTGATAAAACACGGCAAATCGTTATTGATCGAATTACAATTTATCATCGGAACGCAAGTTTCCTCAGAAATCAATCTGCTTCAGTCCGAGTATTTCATAAATTCGCGTGATGATCATGCAGGATTCTGATTAACAGGGAAGTTTTGAGAAAGAGCGGTGTAGTGACTCATACACCCGGCTGAGCAAAATCTTTCTTATTAATCAAAAGGC
>CAZDYN010000163.1:0-5879 GCA_964509635.1 uncultured Nitrosomonas sp.
CCATTGGCGTACAACCGAACGGTCTGAATATCAATCTCGATTGCGGCACCACCCATTGCGCCACCTTGCAAAAAGCCGTCAAGCAGCACCATGCCGACCTGGGCATCGCACTGGACGGCGATGGCGACCGCGTCATGATGGTGGATAAGCAAGGCAGGTGCTACGACGGCGACGAACTGATCTACATCATCGCCAGACACCGTCAGCAGAAAAAAACGCTAATTGGCGGCGTTGTCGGCACCTTGATGACCAATCTTGCCATCGAAGATCATTTCAACAAACTGCACATCCCGTTTCTCCGCGCCAATGTTGGCGACCGTCATGTGCTGGAATTACTGCAAGAAAAAGGCTGGCAGCTTGGCGGCGAGAATTCCGGACATATCATTTGCATGGATAAGCATACGACCGGCGACGGCATCATTTCCGCGCTGCAAGTTTTATATGCGCTACGGGATACTCATAAAACATTGGCTGAATTCATGCGCGGGGTTGCGCTATACCCACAACGCCTGATGAATGTAAAAATTCCCAGATCCTTTAATTTCAGCACCAACCCGCTTATCAGAACCGTGCAGCAGGAAGCCGAAGCCGATTTAAATGGCAGCGGGCGCATCCTCATCCGGGCATCAGGCACGGAACCGCTTATCCGTGTGATGGTGGAAGGTAAATCCAAGCACAAGGTAAACTACTGGACTGAGCGCATCGCGGCAGCCGTGCAAACCGCCAGCACCCAGTAACAGGCCAATGGAATGGACTCATCCCATATCCCGCACAATTCATTCCCCAACACCGGGCACACACCAACCGAACTCCCGTTTATGACAAAAATCAACATTGTCATAATCCTGTAATAATTCTGCAATAGGATAGGCATCGATTTGTCAGAACTTTTTACTACCCTGTATTTTTCATTTGGAGAATATCAATGTTGCATCCACTAAACATCAGAGCACTCATTACGACGGCGCTTCTCGGCGCATTTTTCGCGGCGGAATCAGTCAGTGCCAGTCCCATCGTCAAGATTGATGGCTCCAGCACTGTTTTCCCCATCACCGAAGCGGTTGCGGAAGATTTCCAGATAGCCAAGCGTGGCGCGGTTCGAGTCACAGTCGGTATTTCCGGAACCGGCGGCGGTTTCAAGAAATTCTGCCGCGATGAAATTGATATCGTCAATGCTTCCCGGCCCATCACAGAACTGGAAATGGAAGCTTGCAGGCAGCAAGGCGTGCAATATATTGAAATGCCGATCGCTTTTGATGCCTTAACCGTCGTTGTGCATCCCAGAAATACTTGGAGCAAAACGATCACCGTTGATGAGCTGAAAAAAATCTGGGAACCGGGCGCGCAAGGAAAAATTACCAACTGGAATCAAATCAATCCTGCCTGGCCGGACAAAAAAATCAAACTCTATGGTCCAGGCGCCGACTCCGGCACATTTGAATACTTCACCGAAGCGATTGTTGGCAAGGCAAAATCAAGCCGCGGCGATTTCACCGCGTCGGAGGACGACAACGTTCTGGTGCAAGGTGTTGCAAGCGACCTCTATGCATTAGGTTTCTTCGGTTTCGCCTATTACATCGAGAACAGTAAAAAAATCAGTGCCGTAGCGATCGATGGCGGCAACGGCGGCGTACTGCCCTCGGCTGAAACAGTAGAAAACAATCACTACAAACCGCTATCCCGCCCGATATTCATCTACGTCAATGTCAAATCCACCGGAAAGCCGGAAGTCAACGAATTCATTAATTTCTATATGAAGAATGCAACGGAACTGGTAACAGAGGTGAAATATTTCCCGCTTTCCAAAGAAGTTTACAATCTGAATATCGAGCACTTGAACAAGAAAAAAACGGGCACCGTATTCAAAGGCTCGGGAATTAACATAAAACTGGAAGAAATACTTAAACTGGAATCCAGTTTATAGACTTAAACGATTAAAAGACTTTTTATAAATTCAATCATTTGAATTTATAAAATATAGCTGCGGCACCCCAGGGAAGCACTGATTAACGCATAAGCCGTCTTTTGGCTTAGAATGAATCAGTGCTTCCTTTTTTATTTGGATTAAAGATCAGATGGATTTCCTGCCGGTTTTCTTGAACGTTAAAAACAAAGCCTGTCTGGTCGTGGGCGGCGGTGAAGTCGCTACACGCAAGGTTATGCTTCTGCTCCAGGCTGGCGCACAGGTCTCCGTGGTATCGCCAGCTCTGGATACCGCTTTGAATGAATATCTGGCGCGCGGCGCGATCAAGCACCGTGCTGAACATTTTCAGGCCGTGCATCTGCACAATCAGATGCTTGCTATCGCCGCAACAAATGATCGCGCCACGAATCAATTGGTTTCGGAGGCGGCCCAACAACGGCAGATTCCGGTGAATGTGGTGGATAATCCGGATTTATGCACTTTCATCATGCCTGCCATCATCGACCGCTCGCCCTTGCTGATCGCCGTATCCAGCGGCGGGCAATCCCCGGTTCTGGCCCGATTACTGCGCGCCCAGCTGGAAACCATGATACCGGCCGCCTATGCACGCCTGGCAGCAAGCGCGGGAAAATTCCGTCAACACGTCAAGCAGCATTTCACGCACCCGGGAAAACGCCGTATTTTCTGGGAAAGAATGTTGCAAGGCCGGTTCACGGAAATGGTGCTGGCCGGTAAGGATCAAGCGGCGCAAGCCTATCTGTTGCAATCCCTGCAACAGGAAAAAGACGAGCCGCCGCAAGGCGAGGTTTATCTGGTCGGTGCCGGTCCGGGCAATCCCGACTTACTCACTTTCCGCGCCATGCGCCTGATGCAGCAAGCCGATGTAGTCGTTTATGACCGCCTGGTTTCACCGGCGATTCTGGATATGGTGCGCCGCGATGCCACACGCATTTATGCCGGCAAGGAACGCAACCGCCACACCCTGGAACAGGAATCGATCAACCAGCTGCTGGTGCGGCTGGCGCAAGAAGGCAAGCGAGTACTGCGGCTCAAAGGCGGCGATCCTTTCATTTTCGGACGCGGCGGCGAGGAAATTGAAACCCTGGCCGCGCACCATATTCCCTTCCAGGTTGTGCCCGGCATTACCGCCGCTTCCGGGGTTGCCGCGTATGCCGGTATCCCGCTCACGCACCGCGATTACGCGCAATCATGCATTTTTGTCACCGGCCATCTGAAAAATAACAGCATTGATCTGGACTGGCCGCACCTCGCACGCCCCAACCAGACCATTGTGATTTATATGGGCTTGCTGGGACTTCCGGTGTTATGCCGGCAATTAGTCGCCCACGGCCTGCCAGATACCACGCCCGCCGCAATCATTCAGCAAGGAACAACGCAACAACAGAAAATCGTAAGTGCAACGCTGCAAACACTGCCCGATCTGGCTGAAGCCGCTCGCTTGACGCCACCCACGCTGATCATCGTCGGAGAAGTCGTGAAACTGCACCGCAATCTGGCATGGTTTGAACCGGCGCAAGAAACGGCGTACCCCAATCTCATCGCACTGAACCCGGAACCTTAAGAAACACTTCAAATCCAGGATGCATCTGTGGCACTCAAACCCACCATTTACAAATTTAAAATCGCGCTGACCGACCTCAACCGCAATTATTACGATACGCTCAACCTGACCATAGCCCAGCATCCCTCCGAAACACTGGAACGCATGATGGCGCGCATGCTGGTGTTTTGTCTTAATGCGCAGGAATCGCTGGCATTCACCAAGGGATTGAGTACTGCGGAAGAACCCGACCTCTGGGCGCATACCCCAGACGGCCGGATTGCGCTATGGATCGATGTCGGCGAACCTGCTCCGGAGCGCATCAAAAAAGCCACCCGGATCGCGCAAGCTGTCAAGGTTTATAGCTTTAATTCCAAATCGAATGTCTGGTGGACGCAAGAGCAAAGCAAGTTTAATCAACTGACCGCAGCCGTCTTCCAGTTTCAATGGCCAGCCATGCAAACGCTGGCCAGACAGACGCAACGGACGATGGACATTTCCGTCACGATTACCGAGGAATCGGCTTATGTGGCAACGGAGTTGGGAGAGTGCGAGGTGAACTGGGCGGTGTTAAAGACTGGTTGATTCATGCAAGATAGAAGATTGTAGATTAACTATTGCGAAGTAAGCATAATTGCAATGATTTTTGTAGCAATTGAAGTGAATATTGTCAGAAAGAATCCAAAGCTACCTTTTATAATTGCAAACTTATTCTTATTTTGCGCTTTAGATATTTCAATTTCATCACCTTTAGTAATGCTTATGTAAGAAACTTCTGTCCACTCATCTATCGCATCCTCAACCAGCGCTGCAAAAAATCCAGCCATGCGATATACAACAAATACACCAAGAATTGCCCAAGCTGTAAAAAGCCCATAAGACAATAAGTCTATAGAACCACTAGATACATACTTAGGCAAAAGATTAATAACAATAAGACCGACCATAACCCCAGTAAGAAATCTAGCAAATCTGGGAATCTGGTGACTGCGGTAGCGAAGCCAATTAAGCCACTTACGTTCAACTGCTGCCGGAATTCCTTTAAACCACTCATCAACAATATTAAGCAGATTTCTAGCAACCATATAGTCAATATATTCAACTTCTACAACAGCTGTTCGGTTACCCATCAAGCGAAAAATTTGTGGAGGAGAACCATAAAATTCCCCCTCCATTCGACGCATAACTGCTACTCGCGAAGCAAGTCGAATAGTAATATTGTAAGGTTGTGGTTGTTTAGTCTTCGGCAATAAAATTAGAAAGTTGTACTTGAGAAGAATACTTTCAACAGGACTTGTACATCCATTATTGTGTAAGCGAAACCGATCAAAGGAACTGAAGCGATCTCTTGTATCGTCGACATAGTATACGGTGATAGAGCAATTTGCTGAGACCACATTATACTGTTCGCATGCCTGCGAAATCTTGTGATCAAATTGCTCTAGATCACTAAATTTTACTTGAATCGGCTTTGAGTACGATTTACCAACTTTTTCTGACTTTCCAGTCAGCTCATTATAAATCGCTTGAAGTGTTTGGATAGAAACAGTTCTTGCATTTGATGATTCTCCAATTACTGCAATGTCACCAGATGCGCTATCCGATTGAGGCTCTAATTGTTCGCTGTTGGCATCAGCCATAATCTGCTTCCATAAAAAATGAATATCTACATCAAAATAGACTGGGTTGCTAAATAGCAAATGAAGTTTACCAAATCAGTGATGAATGTAAGAGCACTTATTCTGATAGTAATAGATTCAATCCATACAAACCGTTTCCGCAATATGCCGGAACATCGAATGGGCGGAAAAACCAAACCAGTCGCGGGATTCATCATGATGCGCGCCGATCACCCTGCCCGTGGCTTCTTTATCCGGATACAGCAGCATCGTGATCGAGCGGGCTTTGTGATGCGTGCAGTCAAATTCATACAGGGTTTTAACCGCATGATGCCCGCCTTTTTGCTTTTCATCATAGCTGGATAACACCCAGATTTTTCTGTACTGTTCTTCTTTTTGCATCGTTTCAGGATCAAAATAATGCGCTTCGCCTTGCTTGGCGGCAACATCCGCTTTAATCCATTTGGCTTGTGCCGGCATCACGGCCAGCAGCAGAAAAAGTACCGGTAAACATTTTTTCATGATAAGTCGCTATAATCCGCTTGTTGAGTCTGTCTTCATTTCCCCGGATTTCCAATCATCCGGCCATCCGTTCCGGGCTCGAGTGTTTCCTGCAAAAAACTACAAAAGTAAATCATTCTGCCACCAAACAGTTCCCACTATTGATGTTTTCAACTATTCTTAGCATCCAGCCGGACGTGCGCCGGGCTGGACTGGCCGTACCCGCCGCACAAAGAATAACACGAAAGCAAGCGCGTTACCAATTTAATTATAG
>CAZDYN010000164.1:0-5863 GCA_964509635.1 uncultured Nitrosomonas sp.
TTCTCAACAAGCAAGGTATCGCGTACCGGATCAACCCGGGTGGTGATCGCCCAGATCACTTCCTTCCAGTCGCGCACGTTGATATCGTCGTCGGTGACGATAATGAATTTGGTGTACATGAATTGACGCAAAAAGCTCCAGATGCCGAACATCACGCGTTTGCTATGCCCGGCGTACTGTTTTTTCATACTGACCACCGCCATGCGGTACGAGCACCCCTCCGGCGGCAGATAAAAATCGGTGATTTCCGGAAATTGCTTTTGCAGCAGCGGCACGAATACTTCATTCAGCGCCACGCCGAGAATCGCAGGCTCATCCGGCGGCTTGCCGGTATACGTGGAGTGATAAATCGGATTGCGCCGCATGGTAATGCGATCGATGGTGAATACCGGAAAAGTCTCCTGTTCGTTGTAATAACCGGTATGGTCGCCATAAGGGCCTTCCAACGCGGTCTCACCGGGATGAATCGCCCCTTCCAGCACGATTTCCGCACTCGCCGGCACGTGCAGGTCATTGCCGATGCATTGCACTACTTCCGTTTTAGCACCGCGCAATAAACCGGCGAATTGATATTCGCTCAAGGTGTCTGGCACGGGTGTCACAGCGCCCAGAATGGTGGCCGGATCGGCTCCCAGGGCAACCGCCAGCGGATAGGGTTTGCCCGGATGCTGCAAACCAAACTCACGGAAATCCAGCGCCCCGCCGCGATGCGCCAGCCAGCGCATGATGACTTTATTGGGGCCGATGACCTGTTGCCGGTAAATACCCAAATTCTGCCGGGTTTTGTTCGGGCCACGGGTCACCGTCAAGCCCCAGGTGATGAGCGGCGCGACATCGCCCGGCCAGCAGGTTTGAACCGGTATCCGGCTCAGGTCGGCATCGCTGCCTTCCCATACAATCTCCTGGCATGGCGCGCTGTTCAATACTTTCGGCGCCATGTTCAGCACTTGCTTCAATACCGGCAGCTTGTCCCACGCATCTTTCAACCCCTTCGGCGGATCGGGTTCTTTCAGATAAGCTAATAATTTTCCGACCTCACGCAGCGCCTCGACCGATTCCTGCCCCATGCCCAGCGCCACACGCTTAGGCGTGCCGAACAGATTGCCCAGTACCGGCATGGTATGTCCCTTGGGATGCTCAAAGAGCACCGCTGGTCCTTGCGCTTTCAGAATACGGTCACAGATTTCCGTCATTTCCAGCGCGGGATCGATTTCCGTTTGAATGCGCTTGAGTTCGCCCATCACTTCGAGTTGCGCCACAAAATCGCGCAGGTCTTTATATTGCATGGATTGAATCCTTAACGCGGAAAGATGAGGAAATCGAGCGCAATCCCGGCAAACACCGCCATCCCCACCCAGTTATTGTGCAAAAATGCTTTAAAACACAGCACCCGGTCGCGATTGCGGATCAGCGTATACTGGTACGCAATCAATCCCGCCGCAACGATCAATCCGGCGTAATACGCCAGATCCATCTGCTGCCATTGCCCGACGCATACCATGATCGCAATAAAACCGGCATGACACACCATCACCCCTGCCACGTCGAATCGTCCCAGCGTAATCGCGGATGTTCTGATGCCGATCTTCAGGTCATCCGGCTTATCGACCATGGCATACGCCGTATCATACGCAACCACCCAGAAAAGATTGGCCAGCATCAAAACCCAGATAATCGATGGCAGGCTATCGGTTTGCGCGGCAAAAGCCATCGGGATGCCAAAACTGAACGCGATTCCCAGATAAGCCTGCGGCATGGCAAAAAAGCGCTTGGTGAACGGGTACGTTCCGGCCAGGAACAGCGCCGGCACCGAGAGCAGTATGGTCAATTGATTCAAAGGCAGAATCAACAGGAATGCAATCAAACTTAATCCCGCCGCCAGCAGCAAAGCTTCCTGGGAACCAACCTTGCCCGTAGCCATCGGCCGGTTCCTGGTGCGTTCGACATGCGGATCGATTTTCCGGTCGGCAAAATCGTTGATGACACAGCCAGCCGAACGCATCAGGATCGTGCCCGAGACAAAAATGATTAAAATCCGCCCATCGGGCAATCCTTGCGCCGCAAACCATAACCCCCACAGCATCGGCCACAGCAGCAGCAAAATGCCGATCGGCTTGTCCAGCCGCATCAATTGGGCATACGTTCTAATTCGATCAGCCAGGCTCATAACGGTAAATCCAGAATTGCCGGTAAAAAAACTTCGGTCACTAAAATCGATTGGCCCTGCAACGTGAACAACGAGCGCCGCGCCCATAGATCGGCCGGTTTCACGGACAATCCGGCGTAGGCATGATCATACAAAAAATGCCCGTTGCTGACTTTTTTAAACTCCAGCGGGGTGCGTTTAATTCTGGGGTTAGTAAATAAAACCGTCCCCAGGGACTTATTGCCCAATCCGCTCAATCCGCGCCACGCCCCGCGCAAATTCCTGCGCGCCACCACCGAATGCGCAAATACCACCGGCGTGCTGCCGCAATAAAGATACACTTCCCGCACCAGCGCCAGTTCACCGGCGCGCAACCCCATGATATCCAGCTCGTCACCATACACCCGGCTCAGCGACTGGAATACCGGTTGCACGCGAAATCCGCTGCAACGCTCCTGTATACGCCGCGTCAAAGAACCGCGATCCTGCAGCCAGGCGCGCTGGCGATACGGTACGGATGTCAGCGTCGCATGCCATGCCAGCGGATGCGCTTCGTTCATCGCGGCAAAGCTGCCAAACGGGATTGTTGCATGATAGGAATTCTTATACTGAGATCCGGCAAAGTCATTTCGAGAATTAATGGCACGCGATTATACAACAGTCTCAAAGGAGGGAATTGCAAAACCCATTGATGCCGGGAGAACGATGTAAAAAGTGCAACCCTACAGCAGAATATCGTCCACAGGTTTGAGAGGCTCCGGACGGTCGGGATCATCGATCAGTTCAAGCAAATTGATTTCGATATTCCGTGAAATAGCCATCAATGACAGGTCGTTCGGCTGCAAGCCGAACGGATTTTCAATTTCATCGCCGATGGCGTCCAGTTCAAAGAACGCGTACGAAATCAGCAGCACAACAACCGGAGTCAAGGCGCCGGTAGTCTCAACCAATCCAAACGGCA
Organism: uncultured Nitrosomonas sp.; assembly: GCA_964509635.1. Lineage (GTDB taxonomy): Bacteria > Pseudomonadota > Gammaproteobacteria > Burkholderiales > Nitrosomonadaceae > Nitrosomonas. The sequence goes on from CAZDYN010000164.1 coordinate 3,108, forward strand.
GAAAAAGACAATAGGAAGCCACAATGCGGTGAATCAACACAGAATAGCTGAACGGTATGGGGGTATTTTTAATGCGCTCGCAGGCGCCGAGAATATTGGACAGTTCATTGAGCTGCGCGTCCATGAATGGAAAACTGAGTTCGTGCAGCCAGTGCCGGTTACGCGCGACGGCAAGATCCCGGCCCAATTGCTGCAGAATCGCGAGCGGCCGGTGTGATGATTCAAGAACGACGGCCCAGTCTTGCGACGGCAGGAATTTTTTAATCTCCTCCGCTGGATCTTCGTTACGCAAATGACAGCGTAGTGCATGCGAAAACGCAATCACGCGTTTGACAAAAACCTCCCGGAAACGCTGCAATTCCTCGTTATCCTGTGAAGAATCAAGAACAAAACAAGCCTGTCGCGTCAAGCTGCGCGAGGTATTGATCAGCGCCCCCCAAAGCTTCCGCCCTTCCCAGAATTTATCGTAAGAGGCATTGTTACGGAAACCCAGGAAAATACCCAATGCCACGCCAATCAAAGTAAATGGCGTTGTTGTCAGGGTATATTCCTGAAGATTGTAATACAGCTCAACATAGGTAACGATAATCGCAGCGATCGTTACCGTGAGAATTCGCGGCCAGGTCTCCACAAAACTGCTGCCCTTGAAATGAAACAGCAACCGTACCCATGAAACTTTATCCTTAACAATCACTTCGGCAATGATTCCTTATTGATATTTGCACTTTAAATGCGCCATAGCTTTTAATTCTACCGCTTTTCGATTGTTGAAGCTTGCCTGCAACCAATCTTAACCCGGATATTTCATAAATTGACCGGCACGCAACCGGCTTTGCACCACCGCATGAAATATCAGGCCTGCGGAACTTAAAGGGTAACCCCCTCTTGATGCTTTTGTTCAGTTAATAAAAGTTTCGACAAATTCAATCGAACTAACTCCGTAAACATCAATTTCATACAATTATAATTTTGTCAATAGGAGCAATGTACTACATAAAAGGTTTATATATCACTGTCAGGAACAAGTTTTTTATATTAACTTAATGCTGTAATTCTTTAGATTAAAAGGATTATCAAAATATTGACACAGTCAGGTCAAATTTGCAGGCGCTCAGCGGCGGCAGGAAGATTGTTTCTTAATCATAGCTACCGGACAGGGTACAGGCAGTATAGAGGCAAAATTTTTTCCGGCTGAATTAATATTAGAAACCAGATAATAATCAATAACTAAAATAGTCGAATCAATTACTTTTACTTGATATTCAAGGAGATTCAAAATGGCGATAATCAATGGCACAAATGGTAATGACACTATCCTTCCTGCTTTTATTTCAGCAGGTGTTTCCGGTTTTCCAACTCCTGCCGCCGACACCATCAATGGTTTTGCCGGCAATGACAACATCAACGGCGGCGGCGGTGATGACACGATCAACGGCGACGGCGGCGCGGACGCACTGAACGGCGGCAGCGGCAATGACACGATCAACGGCGGCAGCGGTGATGACACGATCAACGGCGCATCAGGCAATGACACAATCAATGGCGATGACGGCAATGATAATATCAACGGCGGCGATGGCAACGACACTGTCTTCGGCGGCTTGGGCAACGATACGCTAAAAGGCGGCAACGGAACCGACCAGCTGCACGGCGGCGATGGCAACGACAAGATTTATTCCGATGGCGATGGTGGCATCTATAACGGCGGCGCCGACAATGACACCATGTATTCCGGTCTTGGCAACGAGACCATGGATGGCGGAACAGGCATTGACACGATCGACCATAGAATCTGGAATGGCGCTTATGTATTCAATATGGTTACCGGATTGACGAACTTCGGTGGAGAGCTCTACATCAATTTCGAAAATGCCTTGATGGGCGATGGCAATGACACCGTGACCGGAAACATCTTTGATAACACGATCGACGGCGGCGTTGGCGATGACACGATCGACGGCGGCGGCGGCAATGACACAATCAAGGGCGGTACCGGTAACGATACGCTGACTGGCGGCAGCGGTCTGGACAAACTATATGGCGGTGCCGGAAACGACACGATTACTTCCGATGGTGATAGTGGAATCTATAACGGAGATGCGGGCAACGACACCATGTATTCGGGTCTTGGCGGTGAAACCATGAATGGTGGCTCCGGAGTCGATACCATTAACCACACCATTTTTAACGGAAACTATGTGTTCAACATGGCAACCGGGGTGACAAACTTTGGCGGAGAGAGCTACAAAAGCTTCGAGAATGCCATCATGGGCAATGGTAATGACACCGTGACCGGCAACGGCTCCGCCAATGTGATCAAGGGCGGCGGCGGCGCCGATACGCTGGACGGCAAGAGCGGCAATGACACCCTCGCCGGCGAGGATGGCAATGACCTCATTATCGGCGGATTAGGCCAGGATACGCTGATCGGCGGATTAGGCGCGGACAAGTTTGATTTCAACAAGGTCAGCGAAAGCCCGAATAGCGCGGCAAGAGATGCCATCACCGACTTCAAGTGGAGCGAAGGAGACAAAATCGACCTTTCAACCATTGACGCCGATCTGACTGTCGGTGGAAATCAGGCATTTACACTCGCCCAGATGACATTCGCCAGCAACATTCTGACCGCAAATGTCATCGGCGGTGATGATCTCTCCATTGATTTAACCGGTGTGCAGGCAGGATTCGCAATCAGCCTGGATGTCATTCTGTAATACGTTTCAATAGCCTCACTCATCAGCCCGTGGCGCTTCTTA
>CAZDYN010000165.1:0-367 GCA_964509635.1 uncultured Nitrosomonas sp.
ACCATAGCCTCTCTCAAAGGGCTCCATAACAACCTTTGCATGCAGTGGAGATATATTCTGAACATCGATAATACGTGGCGTTAGTAATTCATTACCTTGCATAGTAAAGTCCTTTAACTTAAAGCAAACTAATAAATTAATTTACTACTTAGAATATAATTCAACAATTAATGATTCATTAATTGTTGCTGGAAGATCTGAGCGCTCAGGCTTTGATTTAAAAATGCCTTTCATTTCTTTAACGTTCATATCTAACCATGCAGGAAAATTTCGACGATCAGCTGATTCTAAAGCTGTTTTAATACGAAGTTGATTTTTAGCACCTCTAGCTATTTCAATAATATCTCCTGCTTTAACTAAATACTCA
>CAZDYN010000165.1:377-5852 GCA_964509635.1 uncultured Nitrosomonas sp.
TAAGCAGGTATATTAACTCGCTGACCATTCACAAGAATACAATTGTGTCTGACAATTTGCCTTGCTTCTGATCTCGACGAACCAAAACCCATATGATAAGCAACATTATCGAGTCTACTCTCGAGCAATTGTAGTAAGTTATCACCCGTTACGCCACGTTGAGTATCTGCAGCTTTATAAATATTGCGAAATTGTTTTTCTAGAATTCCATAAATTTTTCTAATTTTTTGCTTTTCTCTGAGTTGCACGCCATAATCTGATAATCTTCCTTTTTTTTGGCCATGTTGTCCAGGAGGATAGCTTCTTCTCTCTATTGCACATTTATCTGTAAAACATTTCTCACCTTTTAAGAAGAGCTTCTCACCCTCTCGGCGGCATTGTTTACATTTTGGTTCTAAGTTTCTAGCCAAAGTTCTCTCCTCAAATACGACGTTTCTTAGGTGGGCGGCATCCATTATGTGGAACTGGTGTAACATCAGATATGCTAGTTATCTTAAATCCTGCCGCATTTAATGCACGCACAGCAGAATCACGTCCTGGACCAGGCCCTTTAACTCTAACTTCCAAATTTTTGACACCACAGTCAATTGCAATCTTACTCGCATTTTCGGCCGCTATTTGTGCTGCAAAAGGAGTACTTTTACGAGATCCTTTAAAACCAGCCCCTCCAGAAGTTGCCCAAGATAATGCATTGCCTTGGCGATCCGTAATAGTGACAATAGTATTATTAAAAGAAGCATGTATATGCGCTATCCCCTCAGAAACATTTTTTTTTATCTTCTTACGTACTCGAGAAACTGCTTTAACCATGAAATTAAAATTCCTATTTATAATTTATTCATTGGACTAAATATCGACAATCATCTTGCACGTATTGCCTTCCGTGGTCCTTTTCGTGTCCTTGCATTAGTTCTGGTACGCTGACCTCGAACTGGCAATCCTCTTCTATGACGAAGACCTCTATAACAACCTAGATCCATTAATCTTTTAATATTCATAGAGATTTCACGACGCAAATCACCTTCCGTAGTTAGTTTTGCTATCTGATCTCTTAATTGATCAATTTGCTCTTCAGATAAATCTTTTAATTTTTTATCGGTTGCTATGCCAATAGAATTACAAATATTTATTGAAGATGTTTTGCCAATTCCATAAATTGCAGTCAATGCTATTCCAACATGCTGATGATTTGGAATATTTACGCCAGCGATACGCGCCATTTAATTTCCCTGTTTATTCTAAATCTATGATTAACCTTGTCTTTGCTTATGTCGAGGATCAGAACATATTACTCGAACAATTCTATTTCGTCGAATTATCTTACATTTTCTACAGAATTTCTTTACGGATGCATTAACTTTCATTATAAATATTCCATTATGATCAAATAAAATTAAATTACCTAGATGATTATTTAGCTCGGAATGTTATTCTAGCTCGAGAAAGATCATAAGGAGTAAGATCCACAGTAACTTTATCACCGGGAAGAATTCTTATATAGTGCATACGCATCTTACCAGATATATGACCTAAAACTACATGACCATTTTCCAGCTTAACGCGAAACGTTGCATTTGGAAGAGTTTCGAGTATCTCTCCTTGCATTTGAATTGTATCTTCTTTTGCCATTAAGGGAATTATTATTTAATTATTTTACCGGTAGTTTGCCACTATTAGCTTTGAAATTAGTTTTTTTCAGTAAGCTATCATATTGCGACGACATTACATGCGATTGTACTTGAGACATAAAATCCATGGTTACTATGACAATAATCAGAAGAGAAGTGCCACCAAAATAAAATGGCACATTCCATTTAAGTATTAAAAATTCAGGTAACAAGCATACTAGAGTTACATAGATAGATCCTGTTAAAGTAAGTCTCAACATTATCTTTTCAATATAACGAGTTGTTTGTTCGCCTGGCCGTATGCCAGGGATAAATGCGCCACTTTTTTTAAGATTATCCGCCGTTTCCTTTGGATTGAAAACAAGGGCAGTATAAAAAAAGCAAAAAAAGATAATCATTACAGCATATAAAATAACATATATTGGCTGACCAGGCGAAAGAGCTGCGCTTATGTCTTTCAACCATAACATTGATTCACTACTAGCAAACCACCCCGCTAATGTGGCTGGAAAAAGTATAATGCTAGAAGCAAATATAGGCGGAATAACTCCAGCCATATTTAGCTTAAGAGGTAAATGTGAACTTTGCCCTCCATAAAGTTGCCTACCAACTTGGCGTTTTGCATAATTAACAAGTATGCGGCGTTGTCCTTTCTCGACAAAAACAACAAAACCTGTAACCATTGCAGCAGCAATAAATATCCCAAGTGCAACTAGAAAATGCATCGATCCTGTACTTACTAAATCTAAAGTCCCACCTATTGCACTCGGTAATCCTGCAGCAATTCCAGCAAATATTATCAGCGATATCCCATTGCCTATGCCTCGTTCTGTAATTTGTTCGCCCAGCCACATCAGAAAAATTGTACCAGTTACCAAGGTAACCACGGTAGTAAGAATAAACATACTACCGGGATTAATAACCAAGCCTACTTGTGACTGTAACGCAATAGAAATGCCATAGCTTTGTACAAGTGCAAGTACCAATGTCCCATAACGTGTATATTGTGTAATTTTTCTTCTGCCACTCTCACCTTCTTTCTTTAAAGCCTCCAAGTACGGAACAGCAACTGTACCCAATTGCATAATAATAGAAGCTGAAATATAAGGCATAATGCCTAAAGCAAAAATTGAAAAACGAGAAAGAGCTCCTCCTGAAAACATATTAAACATTCCCAGAACACCACTTTCTTGAGACTCAAATAGATCTTTTAATACTATAGGATCAATCCCGGGAACTGGTACATGAGCTCCAATTCTATATACAATTAATGCTAATAATAAAAACCATAATCGCCGTTTTAGATCTGCAAATTTATCAACTTGTTTGCTCGAGATGCCTTTTATAGCCAATTTAATTCCTTATGCTTCTATGATATTGTTCCACCAGCCGATTCAATCGCTTTCTTTACATTCCCACTAACTCTAATACCTTCAAAATTTAATTTTTTATCACAAACACTAGCATCATAAATTTTAATCTTTATAGCACGAGAGGATATTAAATTATATTTTCTCAATGTATCAATATTAATTAATGATTCATTAATTTTTTTCAGATCAGATAATTTCAAACTATTCTGAAGTTTCTTATTAAAATTTATAAAACCACGTTTAGGCAAACGCCTTTGAATTGGCATTTGTCCGCCTTCGAATCCTACTTTATGAAAACCACCAGATCTCGATTTTTGACCTTTATGGCCTCGGCCACAAGTTTTTCCCATACCACATCCGATGCCTCTACCAACTCGGACTCTAACTCGAGCTGATCCAATTGCTGGTTTTATTGTATTTAAATGCATTTGCTTTTAATCATTCTTAATTAAATAATTAATCTTTTTAATCATCCCACGTGTTTCAGGCGTATCTTCAATCGTAGAAAAGCTATTTAGTTTCCTTAATCCCAAGCCTCTAATAGTTGCACGATGAGATTTCTTTGTACCAATTAGGCTTTTGATGAGAGTAATTTTAATTGTCTTCCGATTATTATCCATGATCTTGTCCTAAAATTTCTCTGACAGATTTATTTCTTTTTGCAGCAATATCAGAAGGTGTGCTCATCGCATTTAAACCTTTAAGCGTTGCTCTTACAACATTATAGGGATTTGTAGAACCTATACACTTTGCAAGTATATTAGTCATACCCATCACTTCAAAAATTGCTCTCATTGGCCCCCCTGCAATAATTCCAGTTCCTTCTGGTGCAGGCTGCATATAAACTTTGGCAGCTCCATGAGAAGCAGAAATAGGATGAAATATTGTACCGCCTTTCAATTTTACTTTGATCATTTTTCTTCGGGCTTCATCCATGGCTTTTTGTACCGCAACAGGCACCTCACGTGATTTGCCTTTACCCATACCGACGCCACCTTCGCCATCACCAACTACAGTTAGAGCGGCAAATCCCAATATTCGACCACCTTTGACTACTTTTGTTACCCTGTTGATGGCAACCATCTTCTCACGCAAATCGTCACTATTTTCTTCTGAAACAACCGCTTTGCCATTAGTCTTACCAATTTTAGCCATCACCAAAAAACCTTCAGTTAAAATTTAAGTCCATTCTCACGTGCCGCATCAGCTAACGCTTTAACACGCCCATGATATTTATATCCACCTCTATCAAATGCAATACTCGTGATTCCACAATTTATTCCTTTTTCCGCAATTTTCTTCCCAACTAGTGCAGCAGCAGAAATATTGCTTCCGGAAGTTATACTCGATTTTATATCTTGTTCAAGAGTAGAAGCGCTGGCGACAGTCCTATTTTCAACAACATTTATTAGTTGTGCATAAATATGCGAATTACTCCTATGCACAGATAATCGTATTGCACCTAATTCCATTATTTTGATGCGTGTTTTTCTTGAACGTTTAAGTCTTTTATCTTTTAGATTCTGCATACTAAGCTCAATTATTTTTTCTTAGTTTCTTTTAAAATGATGACCTCATCAGAATATCGAACACCCTTTCCCTTATAAGGCTCAGGTTTTCTATATGCACGTATGTCGGCAGCTGTTTGTCCAACTTTTTGTTTGTCTATTCCTTTAATAATAATCTCGGTTTGAGTAGGTGTTTCTATAGTAACTCCATCAGGAGCAGCATGATCAATAGGATGAGAATATCCTAGTGTAAGATTAATTTTATTATTAACAGCCTGAGCTCTATATCCAACACCTACTAGCTGCAATTTTTTTTCGAATCCAATTGAAACACCTCTAACCATATTTGCAATCAATGCTCGCAATGTTCCTGATAAAGCATTAGCCTGTTTAGTTTCATTAGTAGGTTGTATTCTCAGAATATTTTCGTTAATCTCAACTTTAACATCGCTCGTTATATGCTGCTCTAACATTCCAAGAGGACCTTTCACAGAAATCAAAGAAGGAGCAATATTAACTACTACGTCACCAGGTACTGATATTGGATTATTACTTACTCGAGACATTTATCATTTCCTTTTAAACTACAATACATAATAGCTCTCCCCCTACACCTATCGCACGTGCCTTCCGTTCAGTCATTACGCCTTGAGATGTTGATACTATTGCTATTCCTAATCCGTTCATAACACTCGGTAATTCTTTACTAGATTTGTATATTCTCAACCCTGGCTTACTTATTCGTTTGATCTGTTCGATTACTGATTTTCCTAGATAATACTTAAGGTTAATCTCCAATTCGCATTTATTATCTTCAGCTGAAATTTTATAATTTTCAATATAACCTTCATCTTTCAATACGTTTGCTATAGCTAATTTGATTTGTGAGTTTGGCATTCTAACAGACAATTTCTTAGCCAATTGCGCATTTCGTATTCTCGTTAGCATATCTGCAATTGGATCACT
>CAZDYN010000166.1:0-5848 GCA_964509635.1 uncultured Nitrosomonas sp.
GCATTTTGAGCCTGTTTTTAACACCGTAGCGGCAACGCAGATAGTTTTTCAACGGTCTATTAAGAAATAAAGGGTAGCGCTTGCTATCCTTTATACTTTCCTAAAGACAATTCTGGAGTTTGCCGTGTCAGTTATTAAACTTGTTGACCTTGATCTGAAAGGTAAACGTGTATTTATACGCGCCGATCTGAATGTGCCCGTGAAGGATGGTAAAGTGACATCAGATGCGCGCATTACCGCCTCTATGGCAACGATTAATCATTGCCTCAAGCAAGGCGCCAAAGTGATGGTGACTTCTCACCTGGGCCGTCCTGAAGAAGGTGTGTGGGCGGAGGAAAATTCACTGAAACCGGTTGCGGACAATATTGCCGCCCGTTTGGATAAGCCCGTGCGCTTAATCCGTGACTGGGTTGATGGCGGTTTTGACGTGGCCGAAGGTGAGCTGGTGGTATTGGAAAATTGCCGCATCAATAAAGGTGAAAAGAAAAATTCGGAAGAAACCGCGCAGAAATATGCGAAATTGTGCGATGTGTTTGTGATGGATGCATTTGGTACCGCGCACCGCGCTGAAGCTTCAACTCACGGCATTGCCAAATATGCGCCGGTCGCTTGCGCGGGTATTCTGTTGACAGAAGAGCTGGATGCACTGACCAAAGCGTTGCTGAATCCGGCGCGTCCAATGGTGGCGATTGTCGGTGGCTCCAAAGTATCAACCAAGCTGACCGTACTCGAGTCATTATCTGAAAAAGTGGATCAACTGGTCGTAGGCGGCGGTATTGCCAATACCTTCCTGAAAGCAACCGGCAAGAATGTCGGCAAATCATTGTGCGAAGATGATTTGGTTCCAACAGCCAAGGTGTTGATGGACAAAATGGCAAAACGTAATGCGTCGATTCCGATCGCAATCGATGTCGTCGTAGGCAAGAAGTTTGATGCGAACGAACCGGCTGTATTGAAAGATGCAGGCAGCGTGGCTGATGACGATATGATTTTTGATATCGGGCCAAAGAGCGCGCAGGAACTCGTGGATATCATTATGCGCGCGGGTACGGTGGTTTGGAACGGCCCGGTGGGGGTATTCGAATTTGATCAGTTTGGCGCCGGAACCGAGAAGATTGCCCGGGCAATCGCGGAAACAAGCGCCTTCACGCTGGCAGGTGGCGGTGATACCATTGCGGCTATCCAGAAATATGATATCTACGAAAAAGTATCCTACATATCAACAGCAGGCGGTGCGTTTCTCGAATTTTTAGAGGGCAAAAAATTACCTGCGGTTGAGATACTGGAAATGCGCGCCAACTAATCGTCAAGAAAGATAAATGATTCGAAGAACAAAAATTGTAGCAACGCTCGGCCCTGCTTGCGCTAATCCGAAAATACTGGATCGCATGATCCGGGCCGGTGTGGATGTTGTTCGGATCAACTTTTCACATGGAACGCGCGAGCAGCATATCGAATTTGCCGAAACGACACGTTCATTGGCGCGCGCCGCGGGTCTTACGGTCGGTGTTCTGGCCGATCTGCAAGGCCCGAAGATCCGTGTGGGCAAGTTTGAGCACGGCAAGATCAGATTGGAAGTGGGTGATCAGTTTATTCTGGATTCCACTTGTGAGCTGGGTAACCAGGAAAGAGTCGGACTGGATTACAAAGAGCTGCCGAATGATCTGGAGTCCGGCGCCACGCTGATGCTGGATGATGGCCGTATCGTGCTGAATGTGGCGCATGTGAAAGGCCACCAGGTATTTTGTGTCGTCGAGCAAGGCGGAATACTGTCAAACAACAAAGGCATCAATCGCAAGGGTGGCGGGCTTGGCGCGCCGGCACTCACGAGCAAGGATCTGGAAGATATCAGAACAGCCGCAGAAATGGGCGCCGATTATCTAGCGGTATCGTTTGTGCGTTCCGGCGATGATATCCGGCAAGCTCGTGAATTGCTGCGGGAAGCGGGTGGTAAAGGCATGATCATGGCCAAAATCGAGCGCTCGGAAGCGATTCTGGCAATGGATGATATCCTCGAAGCTTCGGATGCCATCATGGTGGCGCGCGGCGATCTGGCGGTTGAGGTCGGCGATGCCGCGGTTCCGGCGCTGCAGAAAAGAATGATACGATCGGCCCGGGCGAACAATAAGCTGGTCGTAACCGCAACGCAGATGATGGAATCCATGATTACCAATCCGATTCCAACGCGCGCTGAAGTATCGGATGTGGCCAATGCAGTGCTGGACGGTACCGATGCGGTGATGCTGTCGGCCGAATCGGCTGCCGGTGAATATCCGGTCGAAGCCGTCGAGGCCATGGCAAGGGTTTGCCTGGAAGCCGAAAAGGAATATCTTGTCAGTAATGACCGGCGCATGACAACCCTTAATCCGGCTACCATTGAAGAAGCCATCGCGCGTGCCACGATGTTTACCGCCAGCGGATTGCAGATTCGCGCGATTGCGGCGTTGACGCAAAGCGGCGTGACCGCGCTGTTAATGTCGCGCAGAAGTTCCAAAGTGCCCATTTTTGCGTTGAGTCCCAATGAAGAAACGCGCAGAAGAGTGACGCTGTTCAGGGGGGTTTATCCGGTGGAATTCGGCGAAGGGCTGAACGATCCGGAAGAGATTCTCAATTTGGCGGAAGAGGAATTGCTTAACCGTGGTGTCGTGCGTAATGGTGATATCATGGTCATGACGATTGGTGAGCCGGTCGGTAAGACGGGCGGCACCAATACGATGAAAATTATCAAAGTCGGCGAATGGAAATTGAGACAAGGCATTGATGCCACCTAAATTACCCGACGGGTTGCGGCCGTGACATCGGCATGCCGGGCAACAAAAAGAATCAGAATATTTTTTAAGAATAAACGGTTGTATTAAATCAGAATCACATTAAGATCATTTTATGAAGGAGATTTAAATGGCACTCGTATCATTAAGACAACTACTCGATCATGCGGCGGAAAACGGTTATGGCTTGCCAGCTTTCAACGTCAATAATCTGGAACAGATTCAAGCGATCATGCAAGCGGCTGATGAATGCAACAGCCCGGTGATCATGCAAGGTTCCGCCGGTGCTAGAAAATATGCCGGTGAAGCCTTTCTGCGCCACCTGATCGCCGCCGCCGTGGAAGCCTATCCACATATACCCATCGTAATGCACCAGGATCATGGCGCGTCACCATCCGTTTGCGTCAATGCGATCCGTAGCGGTTTTTCGAGCGTCATGATGGATGGCTCCCTGCAAGCAGACGCCAAAACACCCTCCACCTACGAATACAATGTCAATGTCACGGCAGATGTCGTGAACATCGCGCATTCCGTCGGCGTATCCGTGGAAGGCGAGCTGGGTTGCCTCGGTTCCTTGGAATCCGGCATGGGCGAAGCGGAAGACGGGCACGGCGCTGAGGGTGTGCTATCGCATGACCAACTGCTGACCGATCCGGAAGAAGCCGCCGATTTCGTGCGCAAAACCGGTGTGGATGCACTGGCGATCGCAATCGGCACCTCGCACGGCGCTTACAAATTTACCCGTAAACCCACCGGCGATATTCTGGCGATCCAGCGCATCAAGGAAATTCATGCGCGCATTCCCAATACCCACCTGGTGATGCACGGCTCCAGCTCAGTGCCGCAAGAGTGGCTGGAAATCATCCGTCAATACGGCGGTGACATCAAGGAAACCTACGGCGTGCCGGTTGAAGAAATCCAGCAAGGGATCAAGTATGGCGTGCGCAAAGTCAATATCGACACCGACATTCGCCTGGCGATGACCGGCGCGATCCGCCGCAGCCTGGAAAAAGACAAAAGCAATTTTGACCCGCGCAAATTCCTGAAAGAAGCAACCGCCGCAGCTAAAGACATTTGTAAAGCACGCTTCGAAGCTTTCGGCTGTGCCGGCCAAGCCAGCAAAATCAAAGCCATTTCTCTGGAAGATATGGCTAACCGCTATGCCAAAGGTGAATTGAACGCGATTATTAAGTAGGTCTTCTCATCAATACTATGATTGATGATGTATTTCATCATCAATCATAGAGTCATATCTCACAATGAATTATCTTAAACTCTCTTGAGTTTGGCTATGTTAGATCTCATTGCTGAAGTAACCTATTGCTTCATTACGGAGACCTAATTTAGTTACCCTGTGCCAATGATGTGGATCGATCTTGAAGGCCTGGATGAATTTGAAGAGTCGTATATAAACGCTGTTGGCCGTGCTTTATTGGTCGCTCAGCATTTTGAAGAAAGTTGCAAAGATTTCATGAAGCGGTGGATCATATCAGGCTATCTCGAAGTAGGAGTAGCGAAATCGGTAAGTGACATTCGTTCAATTTCCGAGAAGCTTACCGGCCTCATGTTGGGTAGTTCCATCAAACGTCTTAGTAGCGATCGAGATATTACTGACGCCGAGATTACAGTATTAATTCGGGCCAAGGATGCACGTAATTACATTGCTCACGAAGCCGTGACAGCTACAGCATTCATTTCTAGGTTTTCGCGCCGCCATAGACCCGACAATCTATCTCTGTTCAAAGATGCTGTGAGTGCTCTGGTTGAGGGCGATAATCTGATTTCATCCTGGGGCTACATGTTCCATGAGCAGGAGGGTTATCCAGCGGAATATTTAGTGGAATACCCAAACCGGCTTACTAAGTGGATATTGGCACCATTGGAAGCATGACAGTTCGCACCTTGAATTTTTAAGGTGCGCTTGTCAGAAATTAGGATTGTTTCTCAGGAGGCACATAACCCACCGGCTGTTCTGCCCCTTCTCCAAAAAAATGCGCTTCCAGTTGCTCAGCCAGATATTTGCGTGCTTGAGGATCGGATAGATTCAAGCGATTCTCGTTGACCAGCATGGTCTGATGTTTGATCCACTGATTCCAGGCTTCTTTGGAGACATTGTCAAAAATCCGCTTGCCCAGTTCGCCGGGATAGGTTTGGAAATCCAGACCTTCGGCTTCGTGGCCCAGTTTGATGCATTTAATCATTCTTGCCATTTGATTTGCTTGCTCCAGATCAGTGAAAAAATATTCAGGAAGAAAAAAGCCGACATTATGAAACGATCGTTTCATTCAGTAAACTACTTGTGTGAATTTAAACTACAGATGTTTGATCAGCACCTTCGAGCGGCGCTGATAGTTGTATAAATTCTGTTTGGCTTGAGGCAATTCAGCAGGGGTGGCTTCGCTAAAGCCGTGCTCGATGAACCAGTGCGTGGCGTGCGTGGTAAGCACGAACAGTTTGCGGATGCCCTGGGCAATGGTTTTGTTTTCGATATCTTTGAGCAGCCGGTTGCCGTGTCCCTGGTCACGATAATCCGGATGGATTGCGAGACAGGCGAGTTCGCAAGCGTGTTCTTCCGGGAAAGGGTACAGCGCGGCGCAGCCGAGGATGATGCCGTCATGCTCGAGCACCGTAAAGCGGTCGATTTCAATTTCCAGCAGTTCCCGGCCGCGCCGGACCAAAATGCCTTCGGCTTCGAGCGGCTCGATGAGTTGCAGGATACCGCCGACATCGTCTATCCGCGCACTCCGCAGAGCTTGCAGCGTTTCCTGCGAAATCATCGTGCCAATACCGTGATGCGTGAAAAGTTCTTGCAGGATGGCGCCGTCGCACTGGCGGCTGATCAGATGCGCGCGCGCCACTCCCATTTCACAGGCCTTGGTGGCCGATTGCAGCGATGGCCGGATGGCATCCGGGATTGAGGAAGCCGCAGCCGGTATTTTATTTTCCAATAGCCGTTTGCTTGCGGCGACGGTGAGCTCGCGCGGCAGTGCGTCCGGTTTGTCAGTATCAATGGCTGCGCAATCGACAGTATCCAACAGAAAAATCAGTTTTTCGGCATTGAGTGCAATGGCGGTTTCGGT
>CAZDYN010000167.1:0-5824 GCA_964509635.1 uncultured Nitrosomonas sp.
CAGCAGCTTTCTTCCTGATGCGCCGCCGTAAATCGGCTGATCAGAGCGCAGCTTAAAATCTCGTTTTTAATTTCTTCTGGGTTTAATTCCTCGCCCCTTGGGGCGAAGGCTGGTTGAAAACCAGCAGTCTGAAGAGCGCTTTTAATACCTCGCTACTTGCGCGGCGGGGTGCTTTATTCAAAGGCCCGGCAGGATATCCTGTTGGGCCTTTGATTTATACGACGTTCAACGGTTTGCGCGCCGCTGAAAATTCCAGTAAAGCATAATACCAATTGCACAACAGGCAACGAGTGCCACGACGATGTCGCGTAAATATTCTTTTATCAGCAATTCATTTTCACCGATAAAATAGCCTAGCAGTGTCAGAATAATTACCCAGATCCCGGCACCCAGGCTGGTGTAAAAGCAGAAAGTAGGCAAATTCATTCTTGCCAGTCCAGCCGGAATAGAAATGTATTGCCGTATCATGGGTATTAATCTGCCGGTGAATGTGGAAATATGCCCGTGGCGTGTAAAGAAATCTTCCATTTGTTGCAGATTATGTTCTTTGAACATGACATATTTCCCGTAACGTATCAGTAGCGGGCGCCCTAATTTAATGGCCAAATAATAGTTTATTAAAGCACCCAGTAAGCTTCCTGAGACACCGCACAGTATGACAACCAGCATATTCATTTCTCCCTTTGAGGCAAGATAGCCTGCTGGAATCATAATTACTTCGCTGGGGAAAGGGATAAAACTGGATTCAATCAACATGAGTAAAAAGATACCGGGGTATCCTAAGCTGCCAATTGTACTGACAATCCAATTTATAATATCGGTTAACAAATCTGTTCTACCTTATCGAGAGCCATAGTGGTTTGTGTGTTGAGAGGAAATTTATATAGTTGACTGGGAAATCTAAACAACAGCGCCATCATTTTCCAGAGGCTTCTTCTCCAACTTAACAAGATCTTCGCGCTTGACCCCGAGTAGCATGATAATAGAACTGCCAACCATTATCGATGAGTAAATACCAAAAATAATACCGATGGTTAATGCCAACGCAAAATAGTGAAGCACTTCACCGCCGAATAACAGCATGGCGATAACGACCATTTGCGTGCTGCCATGCGTGATGATGGTGCGTGACATTGTTCGGGTAATAGCATTATCGATGACTTGAGTGACCGAGGCTCTGCGAAGTTTGCGGAAATTTTCCCGGATGCGATCAAAAATAACAACGGATTCATTAACGGAATAACCCAATATGGCTAGCACAGCAGCAAGCACAGTCAGCGAGAATTCCCATTGAAAGAATGCAAAGAAACCAAGAATGATGATCACATCATGCAGGTTGGCGATAATCCCTGCCACACCGAATTTCCATTCGAAACGCATAGCCAGGTAGGCGACAATACCCAGTGAAACGAATAATAGAGCAAGCGCGCCGTTTTCTAATAATTCCTGACCAACTTGCGGACCGACGAATTCCACTCTCCGCATTTCTACTGAAGCATCGATTTGTCTAAGGGCATTTAAAACAGTTTCAGATAACTGTGCAGTGGAAATACCGGATTTAATAGGCAGGCGAATCAGAACTTCTCGAGACGTGCCGAAGTTTTGCACACTGGCATCAGGCATTTCGAGGTCAGCCAGCACATTTCTTATTTTTCCGAGATCAGCCGTCTGGCTATATCCGATTTCCAGAACAGTACCACCGGTAAAATCCACGCCGAGATTCAGTCCTTTTGTGGCAATAAAGAAAACGGAAAGAATGAATGTTGTTATTGAAATGACAGCTCCTGTCCGTCTCCAGCTCATGAAAGGGATGTCATGCTTGAATCTGAATAATTCCATAATAAATTCCTTATTAGCCCGCAGCTATTTTTTGGTTTGCTTGGCAGCAGATGTTTTACGCTTACTTTGGGTTTTAGTAACCGGTTGATCACTCGGTTTAGCGTCATTAATCATATTATTAGCTTCAGCTAGCGCTGCGGATTGATCGAACGCTTCAGATTGGATGCTCGCTTTCCTATGTTCCTTGATTCTGGTACTGGTGCTTGCAGCAACCTCAACAGCCTCATCTTCATCATCAGGGAGAGTTTTACTGTTCACTGCAACATGCTTCGGTATCCAGATTTTTCCGATGGGAACATGATCCAATCTGCGGCGGCTGCCATACATCAAATTGACCAAACCTCTCGATACAAAAGTTGCGGTGAATACAGAAGTTAAAATACCCAGGCAAAGCACGACCGCAAATCCCTTAACCGGGCCTGAGCCAAACGCAAATAATGCGATACCGGCAATCAGAGTTGTGATATTGGAGTCCACAATCGTGCCGAATGCACGTTCGTATCCAGCGTGAATGGCAAGTTGCGGAGAAATACCGGAACGTAATTCATCTCGAATACGTTCATTAATCAGCACATTGGCATCGATTGCCATACCCACAGTGAGAGCCAGAGCGGCCATGCCGGGAAGTGTCAGTGTCGCTTGCATGATGGATAGCAGGCTGACCAGCAACAATAAATTGAGACCAAGGGCAATGACTGAGATAACGCCAAAAGCCGAGTAGTAAGCAATGATGAAGATCGCGACAGCCAGAAAACCATACAATGTCGAGTTAAAGCCCCGGGCAATATTGTCCGCTCCCAGGCTGGGGCCAACGGTGCGCTCCTCAATAATATCCATCGGTGCCGCCAAAGCTCCGGCGCGCAGCAGCAGTGCGACATCACGGGCTTCCATGCTGGTCATGCGTCCGCTAATCTGAACGCGTCCGCCACCGATTTCTTCCCGGATAACCGGCGCCGTGACGACTTCCGCGCGGTTTTTCTCGATCAGCAGGATCGCCATTCTTCTGCCGACATTATCACGGGTTAATTGTTTGAAAATGCGCGAACCATTATTATCCAAACTTATATGCACTGCCGGTTGATTGTCTTTATCAAAACCAGGCTGTGCATCGGTAATGCGTTCACCGGTAAGTAAAACCTGCTTTCTGACGAGTATCGGGCTGCCGCCACGCTCTTCGTAAAGCTCGGTACCGAATGGAACCTTTCCGCGCAAAGCTGCATCAAGGTCATGTTCGTCATCGACCATGCGGATTTCCAATGTCGCTGTCCGTCCCAGAATATCTTTTGCTTTGGCGGTATCCTGTACGCCTGGTAGCTGAACAATGACCCGGTCTGCTCCCGCTTTCTGGATAATAGGCTCGGCGACGCCCAGTTCATTGACTCGATTGCGCAGTGTGGTGATGTTCTGTAGTACGGCCGAATCTTGCATGCGCGTCTGTGCTTCAGGTTTGATTGCAACAATCAGGTGATGGTGGTTATCGATGTTTTCTTCACTGAAGCCAAGATCAGGATAGTTCGACTTTAATTCCGCTTCGGCCTTGGCGCGTGATTCCGGATCACGGAATTTAAAAACCAGTTTCCTGGTCTGTTTTTCAAGTCCGGTGTATGGAATTTTATGTTCGCGTAATGCGCTACGGATATCGGCACTGTAACGGTCAAGGGATTTGTCCAGCGCGCCTTCCATATCGACGGCAAGCATGAAATGCACGCCGCCACGCAAATCAAGTCCCAGGTACATCGGTAGGGCGCCGAGATTGGTCAACCATTGCGGGGAATTGGGTAACAGGTTCAATGCAATGATATATTCATTGCCAAGCGTTGATTCCAGCAGATCCTTCGCTTTGATTTGTATATCGGTATTAGCGAAACGTACCTTGATGCTGCCTTCTTCAAGTAACATGCCGTCGGTTTCAAGACCGGCTTGTTTCAGCGCATCCTCGACTCGCTGCAGCAAGGCGGCATCAGCGCTTGCGGAAACCCGCAAAGGAGAGACTTGCACGGCTGGGGATTCGCCGTAAAAGTTGGGTAAAGTGTAGAGCAGTCCGAGTAGAAGCGAAACCGCAATAATCAAATACTTCCAGAGTGCGTAGCGGTTCATGGATATCTGTTAAATATTAAATAATAAAAGGTAAAAGAGATACGAAAGACAATGGATTGGAGATTAGTTCCATTCCTTGCCGCAAACGATTATTTTTTTTCAATTTCGGTTTCTTTGTTTTCTGAAACTTCATTGCTATCTTCAGCTGTATTATTTTCCGGGGTAGCAATTGTTTTGGCTGTTTTGGTTTTTTGTGCTTTGCTTTTGGGTTCGATACTTTTCAGCGTGCCTTTAGGTAATAAGGTTTGCACCGAGGATCTCAGGACGGTAACTTCGATGCCTGGGGCAATTTCAATAATGACATAGCTATCGCTGACATTAAGGACCAGACCTAATACACCGCCGTTCGTGATGATTTCATCCCCTCTTTGCAATGCCTCTACCATTTGTCTGTGTTCTTTCGCACGTTTCGCCTGAGGACGGATCAGCAGGAAATAAAAAATGATAAAGATACCGAACAGTGGTATTAACGTCATTAAACTCCCTTCAGATTGCGCAGGCGCAGCAGCTTGGGCGAATGCATCACTGATCAGCATAATATTCTCCAGAAACTATGATTAAAAAAGTCACATATTAGCATGATGACCGCTTATGCCAGAAATTCTTGTGCATATTCTTCAAATTGCTTGTTTTCGATTGCGATTCGAATTTCCGCCATCAATTGCTGATAATAAAATAGGTTGTGCACGGTATTTAAGTGCGCGCCGAGCATTTCATTGATGCGTTGTAAATGATGCAGGTAGGCGCGGCTGAAATGCTGGCAGGTATAGCAGCCACAGTGTTCGTCGGGTGGCGATGTATCCAGGCGATAGCGGCTGTTACGTAATTTGATGATGCCGCTCCGTGTATACAGCCATCCATTACGGGCATTACGTGTCGGCAGCACGCAATCAAACATATCAATACCCTGCGCTACGGCGTGAACAATATCGGCGGGCGTGCCGACGCCCATTAAATAACGCGGCTTGTCAGCGGGTAGCAGCGGCGCGGTATGTTTCAGGATACGTTGCATATCTGCCTTCGGCTCTCCGACGGATAATCCGCCGATGGCATAACCGTCAAAACCGATCTGAGATAAACCGGCAAAAGATTGGTTGCGCAGATGCTCGTACATTCCGCCTTGCACGATACCAAATAATGCATTGGGATTATTATTGTGTCCTTGCTTGGAGCGTTCAGCCCAGCGTAGACTGAGTTCCATGGATAGCCGGGCAGTGGTTTCATCCGCAGGATAAGGCGTGCATTCATCAAAAATCATCACAATGTCAGAATTGAGTGTGCGCTGAATTCGCATCGATTCTTCCGGTGACAGAAAGCAGTTGTCGCCATTGACGGGTGATTTGAATTGAACGCCTTGTTCAGTGATTTTGCGCAACTCTCCCAAGCTATACACTTGAAATCCGCCTGAGTCGGTTAATATCGGGCCGTGCCAGCCCATAAAATCGTGTAATCCGCCATGTGCTTGAATCACTTCCAATCCAGGGCGCAGCCATAGGTGAAAGGTATTACCCAGAATAATCTGCGCGTGGATTGCTTGCAGTGCGGCAGGCGGCATGCCTTTGACCGCACCATAAGTTCCTACCGGCATGAAAACCGGTGTTTCTACCGTACCGTGCGCTAAGGTTAACGTGCCGCGGCGAGCGGCATGATCAGTGGAATGTAATTGGAATTTCATGGGCTTCTCTCGATAAGCATGGCATCTCCATAGCTGAAAAAACGGTAACGTTCCGTAACGGCATGCTGGTAAGCGCGCTGGATATTGTCTCTGCCGGCAAAAGCCGAGACCAGCATCAGTAACGTTGAGCGAGGCAAATGAAAGTTGGTCAGCAGCCGCTCGACTATTTGAAAACGATACCCCGGTGTAATAAAGATTCGCGTATCGCCGTAA
>CAZDYN010000168.1:0-5812 GCA_964509635.1 uncultured Nitrosomonas sp.
GTACCGAATCACGAATTCAATACCGGAAACACACACCGCAAGGTCAAAAAAATAAAAATGTAACTTAATTCATCGGCTATTCCCAATTCTCGACCTGTCCCTACACTTCCTCAAACACCCCAATCTACTCAACAAGAGCAGAGATAATTCAAAGAAACAACAAACCCTAAAAATGAGCGGAACCCATGCTTTCATCTTATTGGTAACTATCGCAACCCTACTCACCCTAAGCATCATGTGGAAGGATTGGCTGACCGCCAAAGAGCACGAACACTGGCAGAATGCCGCGCTGAAACTCTCTCGGCAAGAAACGCAGCACATCAAAATGATTACTGGCGCAATATCGCAACGGAATCCATCTCGATCCACTGCAGTTGAAAGATAACCTATTCCCCTATTTTTATATCTTTTATTCTAATCACCTCCAAGGCATCGAATTTCTTGGGATCCATCATCTCTTCCAATAACTTTTTTATGTCTGCAACACTGGTCTTGTATAGATTGATCTCTAACTCAACCGTTACTTCAACTTTCATTCGCAGCTCCCCCCCTTAACAAAATTTCCATCGTAGAAACATGAAATCAATATAAAAACTCAAGCTTAATCTACTTGATTGTATCTATTACACGCGCAAAAAGGGAGCAAGTCTTCAAAAAAGGGGCAAGGAATTATGCCACTGATCTCCCCATATCCCGCCCGCTCCGTCTTGAATTCACCGGTGCAATCCATCACGTAACCGCTCGTGGTAACGCGCGGGGAGACATCTTTCTGGATGATGAAGACCGGTCGCTGTTTCTTTCCGTTCTGGCGGAAGCCGTGGCTCGCTTTGGCTGGCTATACCATGCCTACTGTCTGATGGACAATCATTATCACCTGCTCATAGAAACGCCGCATGACAATCTCTCGCCGGATATGCGTCAGATCAATGGAGTGTACGCAACGCTTCAATTGCTGCCATGTCCGTACCGGTCATCCATTTCAGTGGCGGTTCAAGGCTATACTGATGGGGCAGGCAGCAGCTTGCACATTGGCGACATTGGGGTCAGGTACCGAATCACGGATCCAATACCGGAAATGCGCACACCGCCAAGTCAAAAAAACAAAAATCAAACTTAATTCATTGGCTATATTCCCAATTCGCGGCCTGTCCCCGCACTTCCGCCGGTTAATCTTTTGAATCGTTATCGGATTTTGTCAGCAGGTGCGGCCATAAGCGCTGCATCGCCAGGAAAGTAAATGACGCGGACCAGGTAATCATCGCCAGACCCGCCAAACCTTCAGCCCCGCTCAGCATACGGATAGCGCCCACAGGCAGCAGATCGCCAAATCCGACCGTCGTGTAAACAACCGATGAGTAATAAATAAAATCAAACACATTACTGCCGTCAATACCGTTGATACGGCCCAATCCGGCGCCCTGCTGCATCAGCATATAACCCAGGGCAAAAATGACTATTTCAAGCACATGCGCCATCAATAATCCGAGCATCACCACCAGCACCCCGATGCGCTTATGCATATGCATACCAACCGTGCGGCTCAAAAAACGTAACGCTTCGTAGTGCAACACCACGCAGATCGTGACAACGCTGCCGGAAATCGCTAATGCCAGCAGATGGGAAGCATGCTCATTCATCATTACCCTGTTCAATACTCATCACAAAACGTTTTGTAGATACTTATAATAAGAAGACTCGGAAATTTTGCATACCATTATCTCATGCTTGTCTGTATCCACTACACTAACCCCTTGGCTACCGGCGTCAAACCGGTATTCATGAATACGCTCGCAGTCATAAGGAAATATCCATGGGTCAGGTAACTGAAATTGTAGGTCGCGGGCTGGCGCGATTTTTAACCAAACCGGTGCGGCAAAACATCCAGGTTGCAACTATCAGCCAGGAAAAACTGGCGTCCGCCTTACAGCCTGGTGATGTGTTGCTGGTGGAAGGCACTACCCGCATTAGTGTTGCCATCAAATATTTAACGCAATCCACCTGGTCGCACGCGGCACTGTATATCGGCAATGTGCTTCCCCATAGCGCGCCGTGGGAGTTGCCCAAGGTATTGATTGAAGCTGATCTGAAGGAAGGTGTGCGCGCCGTAACATTGGCGCACTATGCGCAAATGCACACGCGGATCTGCCGCCCTGTCGGCTTGAACGACGAGGACCGCAAGCGTGTCGTCGATTATGCGATTGCACGCATCGGTCATCAGTATGATCTCAAAAACATTTTCGATCTGATGCGCTATCTGCTTCCCACAGCACCGGTTCCAACAAGATTTCGCAGACGCTTGCTGGCGCTTGGCAGCGGCGATCCGACGCGCGCCATCTGTTCGACGCTAATCGCACAGGCTTTTGAATCGGTGCGCTATCCGATATTGCCGGAGATTCAGCGCGCCTGGTCGGATGATCCGGCATGCGCCGATTGCTATGCGGAAATCTACCGCATCCGCCACCACAGTCTGTACACCCCGCGCGATTTCGATATCTCGCCGTTCTTCGACATCATCAAACCGGTCATCGAGAATGGCTTTGATTACCGCTCGCTCGCCTGGAGCGATGCCGCACATGAACCGGGGCCATGCGAATGCAAATCAGCGGACACAAGCACCGGCTAGCTGTTCAGCCCTCTTAAGGAAACCCTGAACAAGTGTCATTTCGAGCCAGAGCGACAAATCTATTACATTGATTATTAAAGATCCCTCACCACGTCCGGGATGACAAATGCAGGTTATTCAGAGTTTCCTTAACGGTTTAACACGCCACAATCAATAAAAGGAACAATTGGCGGAAACCCGGTTAATCAGGCATTCCGGAAGCGTGAATGTTTAACGATCAGGATCGTGATCAGCGGTAATACGAAACTGATAATGGTAACCGTAATCAATAAATGCCCCAGCTCGCTATAATCCGCCGGAATAGTTACCTGGCCGGAGACGACATCTTTCACTTCGCGTTTCACCTCATAAATCTGGTTGAGATACTTGGTTCCGAGCTGCGAAGCCGATAAAGCCAGATTGGTAAACGAAGCCATCACGGCAAAGAAAGTGGCTTTGAGTTTTTCCGGCGCGGAATTGGCAATCCAGGCCAGCATCGGAATCATGGCAATCTGACCGAGCGGTGATTCCAGCGCGGTATCAATCAGCGCGATGAAACGGGCATCGACCAGCCCGCCGGTCATTGCCGCAGTCCATTCGTGCAAGCCAAAATACATGCCGATGACCGGCAGCGAAAGAAATGTCCCTACGATAGTGAGAAATCCGATAATGTAAGCAATCGAACGTTCCGCCATGAAGCGGCGGAAAATGAACATGCCGAAAAGTGTCAATGTCGCACCCACCAATGACAAGACAGCCAGAAACTGCTGGTCGAATCCCAGTTCGTCAATCATCCACCAGGTAGACCCGGCACCCGGCCCCGGAATGGCGCGGAATATGAATATCATCACAGCCGTGCCCACCAGTACGTTGCGGGCCTCAGGCTCAAGCTCGCCGGTTAATCGCCACATCAGAAATATGACAATGGCCATGGAAATGGCAAATATGATTTCCTCTCCACCGGGTATGCGGCTCAGACCCACACCCAGCGACATGACTGTAAAAGCCAGCCCGCCCCCCAGAATCCACCAGTTGATCGCAGGCGGCTCGGAATGAACACCCAGCAGAACATCGACTTCCTTCCGGCTATGGCCTTGTGCTAGAAAGCGTTTCCGCTCACGCCGCTGCAACCATGATGCAAACACCACGCCAAAAATAGAAATCAGCGGGATGATCAAAGCCAGTTCATACACCAGCAAATACACAGCTTCCTTTTCAGGTTCCGGCAAGGACCCTGCATCGCGCAGTAAAAATACATTGGCTACGGACACCAGCACGCCGCCGCCGATAATGGCCACACGCCCCAAGGTTTGCATGGTGACATGCATGAGCTTCCGTTTGTCCAGATCCAGCTTATTGCCGTTTTCGTCGACACGCGGCACGGCCTCAACGGTCATGGCATCCGCCACCACATCTTGCAGGACATAACCGATCGGAGCCAGCAAAGCGGACGCCACATACCAGGCTTCGACCGGAGCCATCGCGGCCATGGCTTCGGTGTGTCCCAGCAGTCCGATCATGATCAGCAAACTCAGCATGATCAAACTGGCGCCCAAATAGACGAGTAAACCCTTCCAGCGCCATATCAGATCGACCAAATGCCCCATAGGCATCTTGAGCGCCCACGGCAGCATCATCCAGAATCCCAGCATGGCCAGAAATTCGGCGGAAAGACCCAGTTTTTCCTTGACGTAAAATGTACCGACAATACCCGTCAAACCCGAGATGCCCGCGGCAACATAAACCATCAGGGGCGGCAGATAGGACAGCCGCATCTCACGTCCCAATGCGAGAATATTAGCGCTAAACCATTGCGCGATTACGGATAGTAATCCGTTAGCCGGTAATAAATTCTTCATAAATTTTATTCTGCTTCAGATTGGAATGATTGCATGCGGCTACTGTTGCTTGGGACGCACACCCACTTTAACTGGAATGGATTTTTCCTGTCTATTGCGGATCACCGTCACTGCCACGGTTTCTCCAGGCGATAGTGCCGCAACCAGATTGAGCATCTCCTGCGTATTTTTGAACGGCTTGCCACCGACCGCGATCAGGATATCGCCGGGTTTGATACCGGCCTTGTCTGCCGGGCCATCCTTAAGAACACTGGCGATTAAAGATCCGACAGGCTGATCCAGACTGAATGACTCCGCCAGTTCTTGCGTCATATCCTGCATGCTGACACCCAGCCAGCCGCGGATCACGCTGCCGGACTGGATAATTTGTTCCATGATCTGCTTGGCAATGTGAATGGGAATGGCAAAACCAATCCCCAGTGACCCGCCGCTGCGTGAATAAATCGCGGTATTAATGCCAATCAAATTACCCGATGTATCGGTCAGCGCTCCGCCGGAATTACCGGGATTAATCGCGGCATCGGTTTGAATGAAATCCTCAAAGGTATTGATCCCAACCTGGCTGCGGCTCAATGCGCCGACAATCCCCATCGTGACACTTTGCCCGACGCCAAACGGATTGCCCACGGCAAGCACAACATCGCCCACTTTAACCTGTTGCGACTGTCCCAATGTGATCGCGGGCAAATCCTTCAGGTTTACCTTCAGCACAGCCAGGTCGGTCTCGGGATCCGAGCCGATTATACTCGCCTTGGCTTTTCTACCGTCAACAAAGGCCACTTCAACCTCATCCGCCGCTTCGATAACATGATGATTGGTCAGGATATAGCCATTTGCGCTGACAATAACGCCGGAACCCAGGCTTGAGGTACGCCGCGGCTTGGATTCAAATTGTTCGCCAAAGAATCTGCGGAATACAGGGTCATGCAGCAGCGGATGAGAAGGTTCCTTAATTTCCTTACTGGTAAAAATGTTGACTACCGAAGGCATGGCCATCTCGGCTGCCTTGGAATAACTGTCCGGCCTCTCAGTTTCAATGGCCGGCGCGGCTTCCTTAACCGTCACAATTTCTCCGCGGGGCTTCCAGGGCAGCAAATCAGGCCGAAGCGTAGAGATCACAAAAAAAATTGCCAGCGAAACGGTGGCCGTTTGTGCAAAAATCAACCAAATTCTGTACATCAAAGCGTATTACTCCAAAATTTAATTAGCTGCGGTAATGAATTCATTGCGTAGTAGTATATGCGCCAAGGAGAAAATCAATGCATCGAGACGAGCTGGAAAATCACCTGAATCAATTGCTGGATATATCCCGCTTTCATGATTATTGCCCAAATGGCTTGCAAGTGGAAGG
>CAZDYN010000169.1:0-5808 GCA_964509635.1 uncultured Nitrosomonas sp.
AAATGTTGACGCAGCATATAATTGATATGTAAGGAAACATTTTTTTCGAGCAACAGAGTATTGTGACAAAATATGGATTTTTAGAGATGCCCTTAAGAATCAAGTATCAACTATTGATCATTCCATGTTTGATAATGCTGCTCCCCTTGTCCGCGTTTGCGCAGGTTGATTGTAGCCGATTGCCGCATTGGGTGACGTTGAATAATGGATTACAACTCAATCAAAAACATATTTTTTGCGGTGAATGGAATCAAAACCGGCCCAAAGGTTTTCATTCCCGCCCTGACGGTATCAATCCATCGGCCATTGCGCACTTGACTATACAGAGCAAACCCAATGCCGCAGGCATCTATACCGCGCGCTGGTCCTATAAAAAACAGCCGGATAAAAACAAATTTTCATCCATGTTTCCTGATAACTGCACTATTCCGCAGATTTTAAATTCAATCAGTTACGCCAGTGCTGCCGCAAATCCGGAAACACAATGCCCTTCAGGTTCTCCCGGATGGATTCAATGCGGCCGGAATAAGCCTGATGAAGCCGATCAAGAAGAAAATTCAGCCTATTGCAGTAAAAATGGTCAGAACTTCAACATCGGCTTTACACCGCCAAAGCAAGGCAAAATCAACACCGCGTTCCCGTTCTTTGAATGAAGCAGGCGCAATTTACCTGGCCCGGGCATGATCCCGATCAACACTCGCATCGATTAATTGTTGCTTACCTGACACTCGATATACAAAAAAGCCCGGAAGGAATCAGCGAGTTGCTGCAAAAAATAAATGCGATACGCTGCGGGAAAATTACTACATGGGAGCGAACCGGCAATGCATACTGCTTGCGATTATTTCCCGGTTACGTCGAAATTGAAGACGATTTTTCCGAAAGGCCTGATAAATTCGAAAAAATCCCACTGAACCAATTTGAAGCAGCAGTGCAGTCATGGCAACAATACATCACTCGTTAGTAAAAGAGTATCCTGTACGATTGCCGCCGAATAAAAGCCAGAATCAATTTCATTGATATAGTTTGCAATATAAAATTTTACTCAAGGCAATCCGCGCTCTTTCGCAAAGTACGCCGCGCATAATACGCAAAAGCCACTGCGCTGCGCTGTCCGCGTAGAATCCAGTCGTGCGCTTCCCGTCCCAAAGCGGTATCAATGGGTTGAATTGTGCCCGCGGATGCGGCGAGCAGGTGCATGCATGCCGCCCGCTCGAAGGCAAGCGCCAATATGCAGGCTTCCTCAATGCTCGAACTGGCAATCAGCAGACCGTGATGAGCTAACAATAACGCATGCTTATCACCGATGGCTTGGGCGATCAATTCCCCCTCCTCGTTTCCCACCGGCACGCCCGGCCATTTGGGCAGGAACGCCACATCATCGTACAGCACGCAGTTGTCCATATGGGAAATTTCCAGCGGTACTTCCAGCATGCTGAGTGCAGCCGTATGCGCAGCATGCGTATGAATAATGCATTGCACATCGGGCCTGGCGCGATACAGCCAGGAATGAAAGCGATTGGCCGGATTGGCCATGCCGTCGCCTTGCAAGACTTCCAGATCCTCATTGACAAGCAGGAGATTACCGGCGCAAATTTCGTCAAAACCGAATCCCAGCCGCTGGGTCAGATAGGTTTCCGGTTTTTCGCCGCGCGCGGTAATTTGCCCTGCCAATCCTGAATCGTGTCCGTTATCAAATAATATCCGGCAAGTCAGCGCGAGTTTCTGCGCTTGCGTGTAATGGGCACCTTGCAGATGCTTATCCATCTGAACAAAAGATTGCTTCATTAATTGTTCTTTATCCAGATTAAAGGTTTTATTGGTCATATTCGCTCACTGAATTGTAATTGTAGGTGGCATTGATACTTTCTCTGATCCGCTTAACATTCATCCTGACGGGAAATGAATCGTTCAATTTCCCGCCGGTCACGTTTGGTTGGACGGCCTCTGATAAACATTGACTGAGGTTGCGCCTTTAATTGCGCTGCCAGAAGCTCCCGCTGTTTCCGGCTTTTCTCGGTTTCACGATACAGTTGCTGCGCCTGCGGTGCGGATCCTCTCTTATTGGATAATTCCAATACTTCAATGGTATATTGGTAACTATTAATTCGAATTGTTAACATATCCCCTACTGCAAGCACTTTGGCCGGCTTTATCCGGTGATCGTTTACAGTAACCCGGCCGCGGTCAATCGCTTCCGCTGCCAAAGAGCGTGTTTTAAAGAAACGCGCCGCAAACAACCATTTATCTATACGATATTTCTCTATATTATCATTGGATTGCATAATATAATTAATCCATTAGATCAGTTTTTATCTGAATCTTGTTTTGTAAGGTTTTGTGAACCGGACACATATTGGCGATTTCCAGCAAGCGGGTACGTTGCTGATCACTTAGATTACCCGTTAACTGAATGCTGCGTGTAATTACATCGAGAAGCATCTGTTTTTCACAACCGGCACAATCTTCAGCATGAACCCGGCTATGATGCAGCTTGACAACGATATCCTGCAAGTCAATCTGTTTATGATTCGCATACATCCGCAAAGTCATTGAAGTACAGCTTCCCAAGGCGGCGAGCAATAATTCATAGGGATTAAGTCCAAGATCCGCGCCATCCATTGCGATGGGTTCATCACTGATGAGGCGATGGTGCTGCGTCAGAATCTCCCGGGTAAATTTTTTATCGCGCTCCCGCACAATTACGCTACCTTGTTCGACCGGAGGTCTTCCTGTGTCATCCGGTTTAGCCGCTATCCGATCGGTTGTCAGATAGCGGCTCGCCCAGGCGGATAACACCTCCGCGACATAGCGGGAATCTTCGGAGCTGGTTAATAGATGATCCGCGTGATCCAGAGACACAAAGCTTTTGGGATGTCTGGCGGCGGTGTATATCCGTGCCGCTTCATCAATGGAAACGATATTATCCAGCGGCGCGTGAAATATCAGCAGCGCTTTTCCTAATGCACGGATATGCTCCACCGAATTATATTTCTCCAAATCATCAATAAATTGACGTTTAATCTTAAAGTTTCTTCCAGCTAATTCAACTGACACCGATTGCTTATCCTGCAATTCACGGAAAGAATCCGCAAACAAATGCTTAACATGGGACGCTGTTGCCGGCGCGCCGATGGTGATCACCGCTTTGACCGATGGCAGATCCTGAGCTACCGCCAATACTGCGGAACCGCCCAGACTATGCCCGATTAATAGTGCGGGCGCGGCATATTGCTGTTCAAGATATCGTGCTGCGGCCAGCAGGTCCTGCAAATTGGATGAGAAATTGGTATCTGAGAAATCTCCCTTGCTATTACCCAATCCGGTAAAATCAAACCGCAATACGGCAATTCCACGCTCAGCCAGCGCAAGTGCAATCCGCGCAGCAGCCGGATTATCCTTGGAACAGGTAAAACAATGGGCAAATAGCGCATACGATTTGATTGCGCCGGATGGTATTTCCAGCAAGCCCGATAAAGATTCGCCTTGCGGATTCTGAAATACTGCCTCAATGCGTGGCATGCTAAACGGCTCCTTCCCAGATTAAGTTGGAGTGATAATAATTTGATCAGATATTACACTACCCATTTGGAAAAAACAGGTTTGACGCATGACGACATCATTACGAATTCTTATTCTCGGTTATGGTGAAATGGGCCATGCGATGGAATTTCTGCTCAAAGACCGGCATGCGCTGGATATTTGGGAGAAATTCCCGCAACCGGATTTTACTTCGGCAACATTAACGGATAGCGCACCGCATGCGGATATCGCGCTGCTTTGTTTGCCCGTCAATCCGCATCGTGAAGTTGTCCGGCAGATCGCACCCTTACTGAAAAAGACCTGCCTTTGTATCAGCATTGCCAAGGGCTTGGACGAAGCCGGCAAAACCGCGGCGCAAATTTTTGCGGAAAATCTGCCAGCACAGCAAGCCTGCGCGCTGTTATACGGCCCGATGATTTCCGAGGAAATCCGCGCCGGCCGGCATGCCTTTGCTCAGCTCGGCTGCCGCGATCTCGCGGCATTCCATACCCTGAAAGCTTGTTTTAGTCATACCAGATTGTATCTTGAGCATACTTTCGACATCACGGGCATCAGCTGGTCCGTGATCTTAAAGAATGTTTATGCGATGGCATTCGGCATGGCCGATGAGCTTCAGCTTGGCGACAATGTGCGCGGTTATCTTGCAGCTACCGCCTTGCAGGAACTGAGTCAAATTGCACGGACAATGGGCGGACAAGCCGATAGCCCTTACCGCCTGGCAGGGTTGGGAGACCTGATCACCACCGCTACCAGCGCAAATTCGCATCACCATGAATTAGGCCGTAAACTGGCGCGGGAAGAGGCCGGCGGCATTTCCGGCGAAGGACCGCATACTCTGAAAATGATCAATCAGTATCAGCTATTTAACACACAAAGCTATCCGCTTTTTCAATTGATCAATGCGATCGTGCTGCAGCCGTGCAATGTTCGATTGAAATGGGATGCTTATCTTGAACAGCTTTATCAGCGGCAGCATAAAAATTAATCGAGCTGGGCATCAAAGGCCTATTTATGCTGTGGTGTTTCAACGCCACCTTAAAAATAAGTTAGAATATGCGCTTTTTAGAATCTTTTATCGGGAGTTCCTGAATGTCAATGGCTGACCGTGACGGTGTAATCTGGTATGACGGGAAAATGGTTCCCTGGCGGGATGCCAATACGCATGTTTTAACGCATACGCTGCATTATGGCTTGGGGGTATTTGAAGGGCTGCGCGCTTACGAAACCGCACAGGGCGCGGCGATTTTCCGTTTGCAGGAGCACACCGACCGCCTGTTTAATTCGGCGCATATTTTCATGATGAAAATCCCTTACGACAAAGCCACGATAATGCAGGCGCAATGTGATGTAGTGAAGCAGAATAAACTGACCGCCGGCTATATCCGCCCGATCGCTTTTTATGGCGCCGAAGCCATGGGACTTTCCGCCAGAACGCTGTCGGTGCATGTAGCCATCGCCGCCTGGCCATGGGGCACGTATCTGGGACCTGAGAGTCTTGTAAACGGTATTCGCGTCAAAACTTCATCGTTTACCCGGCATCATGTCAACATCAACATGTGCCGCGCCAAATCGGTAACCACCTATGCCAATTCGATTCTGGCAAATCAGGAAGTTGCATTGAATGGCTATGATGAAGCATTGTTGCTGGATGTAGAAGGTTACGTGGCGGAAGGATCGGGGGAGAATATCTTTATCGTCAAGCAAGGCAAGATCTATACGCCTGATTTAACTTCCTGTCTGGAAGGCATTACGCGCGCCTCCATCATTGAATTGGCCGCGGAAATTGGGGTTCCCGTGATCGAGAAACGCATTACGCGCGATGAAATTTATTGCGCCGATGAGGCCTTCTTTACCGGCACCGCTGCTGAAGTCACGCCGATTCGCGAACTGGATAACCGTATCATCGGACCGGGCAAACGCGGACCGATCACCGAACAGCTGCAAACCCTCTTCTTTGATTGTGTCAAAGGCAGAGCTGAAAATCACGCCGACTGGCTTACCCTGGTTTAATACAGTTACAGTGGAGTTACCTTTATGAATCAACAAACCCAAAATAAAGCACGTGAGATCGAAGTGACTGCCGATGATTTGCCGTTGCACTGCCCCACGCCATCGATGATGCTGTGGAATTCGCATCCGCGGGTTTTTCTGCCGATAGAAGCAACCGGCGAAGCGCTCTGCCCTTATTGCGGCACGCATTATATTCTTAAAGGCGGGGCTGTCGCGGGACACCACTGACCCGAATATTTCATAAATTGGCACGTA
>CAZDYN010000170.1:0-5805 GCA_964509635.1 uncultured Nitrosomonas sp.
GGCGAACACATAAAAATCATTCTCAGCCAGAAGTTCGGCAGTCGCTTTCCCGATACCACTCGACGCACCCGTAACCATTGCAATCCGCTGCACGCCATCCGCCTTTTCCCGATTCATATATTCATCCGAAAAGATTCCAATATACAATAAAAAGGTTAAATATACTCAGACGATCCCGCTTAACCGTTCAAAATGAAATCGCAAAATATTTTCGCAAAAATCCCCCGAAACCTGGAGACAGAAGTTTTTGAGCTTCTGACCGGGAATAATGCAGTCACGATCGAAAGAATTGTTTCAAAAGGCCAAAAATCGCCTTGGTATGATCAGGAAAAGAATGAATGGGTCATGATACTGAGAGGAAAGGCTGTATTGTCTTTTGAGGATCAAACATCAGTGCAGCTCAATGAGGGGGACTACATTGATATTCCCTCTCATAAAAAGCACCGGGTCTCATGGACAGACCCCGACAATGAGACCATCTGGCTTGCTGTTCACTATTGAGTAGCATCCAGACTCCGTCAAATAGCGCCATTTGAGGAAATTCGATGGTGACTCCGCATCACCATTGTTCCGGTGATTATGTGCGCGCTTGCCTGTTGTATTTCTGGCGGAATTTCTCAACTCTACCTGCGGTATCAACGATCTTCTGTTTACCGGTATAAAATGGATGACAAAGCGAACATACTTCAATGTTCAAAGCTTTATTCATGGTAGAACGTGTATTAAAAACATTACCGCAACTGCAAGTTACGGTAATCTCCTGGTAGTCCGGATGAATGTCTGTTTTCATTGCCAATATCCTCAGTTATTCCATCCCCAAGGGGAAGATTAAAAAGCCTTGTATTATCCTTTAATGCGCGTATCGGTGCAACTGTGAAATAATCCTAAACCCGTCTCATCGAATCAAAGAAGTCCGAGTTATTCTTAGTCGCCTTGATTTTATCCAGCAGAAATGCCATTGCATCCATATCATCCATCGGATGCAGCAACTTGCGCAGCACCCAGATTTTCTGCAATACATCGGGAGAAATTAACAATTCTTCCCGGCGCGTACCTGAGCGGTTCACATTGATCGCCGGATAGATCCGTTTTTCGGCCATCTTCCGGTCAAGGTGAATCTCCATGTTACCGGTACCCTTGAATTCCTCATAAATCACATCATCCATGCGTGATCCTGTATCAATTAACGCTGTCGCAATAATAGTCAACGATCCGCCCTCCTCGATATTACGCGCGGCGCCGAAAAAGCGCTTGGGGCGCTGCAGCGCGCTGGCATCCACACCACCGGTCAGAACCTTGCCCGAAGCAGGCACCACGGTATTGTAAGCGCGCGCCAGCCGTGTGATCGAATCGAGCAATATGACAACATCTTTTTTATGTTCAACCAAGCGTTTGGCTTTCTCAATCACCATATCGGCCACCTGCACATGCCGCATGGCCGACTCATCAAAGGTGGAAGAGATCACTTCCCCTCTGACAGAACGAATCATCTCTGTCACTTCTTCCGGGCGTTCGTCAATTAACAGCACCATTAGAATCACATCCGGATAATTAGCCGCGATGGCGTGCGCGATGTGTTGCAGCATGACGGTCTTACCCGATTTCGGACTGGCGACGAGCAATCCGCGCTGACCTTTACCGATGGGAGCGATTAAATCAATAATGCGGCTGGTGATATTCTCCTCAGCCTTGATGTCGCGTTCCAGCACTAACCGCTCGTCAGGAAACAGCGGTGTCAAATTTTCAAACAGTATTTTCTGTTTGGAGTTCTCCGGCGGCTCGTTGTTAACTTTGTCAACTTTTACCAGCGCGAAATAACGTTCGCCATCCTTCGGCGGGCGAATCTCGCCGTCGATCGAATCCCCCGTATGCAGATTAAAACGCCGGATCTGACTCGGCGAAATATAAATATCATCAGGTCCGGCCAGATAGGAAGTATCAGGAGAGCGTAAAAACCCAAATCCATCCTGTAGCACTTCCAGCGTTCCGTGACCATAAATGTTTTCACCCTTGCGCGCCTGATTCTTAAGCAATGCAAAAATCAGGTCTTGTTTCCGCATTCGGTTGGCGCCGTCAATTTCGTTTTCGACGGCCATTTTGACCAGTTCAGTGACATGTAGGTTTTTTAAATCGGATAAGCGCATGAAAAGCTCGTAAAAAAGGTACTTACGTGAAAGATAATGATGCTGGAAGGAAAGCTGTTACGGATGGGATAAAATATAAGGTAACGTGGCGTTACAAATCTACATAGTCCGCAAACCTGTTAGTTTTGTTAAACTAACGGGTTTAAATATGGCTGTCAATAAACGCTGTTAATTGCGATTTTGATAATGCCCCGACTTTGGTTGCTTCAATATTCCCGTTCTTGAATAACATCAATGTCGGTATACCGCGAATGCCATATTTCGGCGGTGTTATCTGATTCTCATCGATATTCAGTTTGGCTACTTTAAGACGCTCTCCGTACTCGCCGGCAATTTCATCGAGTATTGGCGCTATCATCTTGCATGGACCGCACCATTCCGCCCAGTAATCGACCAGCACAGGGGTCGTTGATTGCAAAACTTCCGCATCGAAATTAGCATCCGTAACGTAATGAATATGCTGACTCATATAATCCTCATTCAAATTATTCAGGTTTTAAGAAGCGTAAATCCCAATATCCAATATTATCTCTGAGATCGGTTTACGGGATTGATTGGAATAAAGCTGTAAAAGAAAGGTATAAACACTAAATTGTTATGCTATAGAAAAAATTGTTAAAAGGGAAGTGGCATTTCCTCAAAATAGCAATTAACCCGAATATTTCATAAATTCGCGTGATAATCACGCAGAATTTTGATTAATAGGGAAGTTTTGAGAAAGAGTGGTGTAGTGACTCATACACCCGGCTGAGCAAAATCTTTCTTATTAATCAAAAGACAAGTGAGGACACGTGCCAGTTTATGAAATATTCGGGTTAGATAAAACAATAGCGTAAAGTTTCGTATACAGAGCGGATCAGAAACCGGCTGTCACGGCACCGTTTGATGAAATGTCACAATATGATCGGCCTCAAGCCTGATGCCTATTTTCTCGCCGATCACATGATTATGGTGGCTGGATACTAACGCCAGCACCCTGGCTCCACCCGCCAGACGCAACGTATATAAAATGTCAGCGCCGCGGAATGCCTTGTGAATCACTGTTGCCCGCATCGGACTGGCATCATCGTGCACAATATCGTCCGGGCGCAGCAACACATCCACCACGCAGCCAGCTGCGCAATGCTGCGGAATTGCGCCTTTCAGAATTCCCAGCTCGATTTCAACCTGTTGCGCATCGATTACCCTGCCTGGAAGAAACACGCCCTGTCCGACAAAATTGGCCACAAACCGGTTGACCGGACGATGATACAGATTAAAAGCCGTATCCCATTGTTGAATTTCACCGTGACTCATCACGCCGATCTCATCGGCAATCGCGAATGCCTCCGCTTGATCATGCGTCACCAGAATTGCTGTAGTTCCCTGATTTTTAATAATGTCACGCACTTCCATACTCAACCGCTCACGCAAGCTGACATCCAGATTGGAGAAAGGCTCGTCCAGCAGCAACAGGGCCGGCTTCGGCGCCAGTGCACGCGCCAATGCCACACGCTGCTGCTGCCCTCCCGATAATTCATGCGGATATTTTCCGGATACCCCGGCCAAGTGTACGACATGCAGCAACTCATCAACACGCTGTTCCCGTTCTACTTTGGTTAATCGATGCAAGCCGAAACCGATATTGGCCGCCACGTCAAGATGCGGAAATAAAGCGTAATCCTGGAAAACCATGCCAATCCGTCTTTGTTCCGGCGGCACAAAGACATCCACGCTACTGACACAAGCACCATTGAGCAGAATTTCCCCGGCAGATACTGATTCGAAACCGGCGATACAGCGTAATGCAGTCGTCTTGCCGCAGCCGCTCGGGCCCAGCAAACAACCGATACTTCCCTTCCGCAATACCAAGGACAAGTTATGAATAACGGCTTGCCCGCCATAAGCTTGCCGGACATTGTTCAGTTGCAGTAATGCTGTACTCATCAATTTATTTTTCAGTTTGGCGCATAAACAAGATAATCGGTATCAGTCCGGCCAATACCAGCGTGACAGCGGGCAATGCCGCCTGTTCCCATTGCCCCTCCGAAGTCATCTCATAGATCCGGACAGCCAGCGTATCCCAGCCGAAAGGCCGGGTCATGAGCGTAATCGGCATCTCCTTCATGACATCGACAAACACCAAAGTAGCCGCCGTAAAAATACCCGGCTTCAAAATCGGAATATGCACTTTTCTGATCATCGCCCAGCCATGCAGCCCCAGACTCATCGCCGCCTCATCAATACTGTGTGTAACCCGTTGCATCGCACCATCAATGGGATAATGACTCACTGCCATAAACCGTATCAAATAGGCAAGCAGCATAATAATCAGCGTGCCCTGGATCAACTGCCCTGTTTCGATTTGCAGCCAGCGCATGGCCAGTTCACTTAGTTGCCCGTCCAGCCAGGTCAGCGGCGCATATACACCAATCGCCAGAACCGTGCCGGGTAAGGCATAGCCGATTGTTGCGGTACGCACGGCATAGCGCGTGGCGGTGCCAGGATAACGCCGTGCCGCGTAAACCATGGCAATCACAACCAGGCAAATCAGCACAGCCGCCAAACCGGACAATGACAAGGAGTGCCAGAGAAATTCCAGGTAACGGCCTACGTCATAGTCCTGGTTAAACGATTGCACGGCCCAATGGCACAACTGCATAACCGGTAGCAGGAATGCCAAAAACAACACGCTTGACACAAAACCGGTGACCAGCCAGTTATGCCACCCCGTCAACCGGATACGCTGCGCCCGCTCCGTTCGTTTACTTTCCGCATAACGCATACGCAGTCTGAATTGCTGTTCCAGAACCACCACGGCAAAAACGATGATAACCAGCAAGGAAGCAAGCTGGGAAGCCGCATGCAGGGAAAACATGCTGAACCACGCCTTGTAAATGGCGGTTGTGAAGGTATTGTAATTAAAGACCGCGACTGTGCCGAAATCCGCCAATGTTTCCATCAGCACCAGCATGATACCCCCGGCTATCCAGGGGCGCGCCATCGGCAACACCACCTTGAAGAAGCCCTGCTTACGATTTAAGCCAAGGGATTGCGCCACTTCCAGCGAGCGTTTGCCTTGACTCAAAAAAGCGTTCCGTGCCAGCAAATAAACATAGGGATAAAATGCCAACGTCATGACAATGATGACGCCCGCTCTGCCGCGTATATCCGGAAACCAGGACAAATCGGAATCCAGCCAGGCACGTAACGCGGTTTGCATGGGACCGGTAAAATCAAACAACCCCAGCGCAACAAATGCCGTCACATAGGCCGGCATAGCCATCGGCAGCAACAGCGCCCAGGAAAAGAAACGCCGCCCGGGAAATTCATAAACAGCGGTGAACCAGGCCAGACTGATACCCAGCAGCGCGGTCCCCGAAACAACTCCCAGTGCAAGCCAGAATGTATTGACCAGCAGAAGAGGCAGCGTGGTTTCAACCAAATGCTGCCAAATATCACTGGCAGGCGCAAAAAGAGAAGAGATGATCACGCCGACAGGCGCCAGCACCAAGGCCGCGGCCATAAAGGGAATCAGACGCCAGATGACCATTAAACGCCGGGAATAAGACAGAACAGAAAAATTCTTGCCTGAAGCGGCATGATTCTTACCGCTTCAGACGCTGACGCTGCATTGGATTTTGCATGCACCCTGCACTTTACTGATAACCCGCGCGATCCA
>CAZDYN010000171.1:0-5798 GCA_964509635.1 uncultured Nitrosomonas sp.
ACATGATATAAGAAAGAATCGCACCTGAGCTGCCGACCAATGATCCCGCAATAATCAGCATCGGATTACCCAGAGAAAAACCAATACCTGCTGCCGCCCAGCCCGAATACGAGTTCAGCATTGAAATGACCACCGGCATATCAGCGCCGCCGATCGGAATAATGATTAAGAAACCGAGAATGAAAGCAATTGCGGTCATTGCAATGAAGGCAGTCCAGTTCGTGGTGTCACTGAAGAAGAACCACAAGCCAAAACCAACCATCGCCAGAGCCATCAACAAATTGATCATATGCTGACCGGTAAACACGATCGGCGTTCCACTCATGCGCCCGGACAATTTCAAGAATGCAATCACTGAGCCTGACCATGTCATTGCCCCAATGAATGTGCCTAGAAATAACTCAAGTTTACTTCCAGTAGGGAGAATCTCAGGCAAGCCAAAAGACACAGGATTATTTACCGCCGCAATCGCGATGAACACCGCCGCCAAACCAACCAGAGAATGCATGAAGGCAACCAGCTCTGGCATCGCAGTCATCTGTACGCGCTGAGCCACTAAAGCTCCAATCACGCCACCGACAGCAATACATCCCAGAATCAAAGGCCAATTTTGCGTCAACGTCAAGGTCGTGGCAACCGCGATCACCATACCCACCATACCAAACAGATTTCCACGACGCGCTGATTCAGGTGAGCTTAGACCTTTTAGCGCCAGTATAAAAAATACTGAAGCTACTAAATATGCAAGTGCTACCATATTTGCTGACATTTACGCGTTTCCTTTTTTTTCTTTTTTCTTGAACATTTCCAGCATTCGTTGACTCACCAGAAACCCGCCAAAAACATTAATTGCTGCCAATGTTACAGCAGCAGCACCTAACCAGACGCCCCAATCGGTTTCAGCTGGACCGGCGGCTAACATAGCCCCTACAAGAATAATGCCGGAAATAGCGTTCGTCACTGACATCAGCGGTGTATGCAAAGCTGGTGTAACATTCCATACGACATGATAACCAACAAAAACCGCCAGCACAAAGACTGTTAGATTGATAATAACTGGATCAATTTCACCAATCATGATTACTCCTTTAAAATTCGTTAACTGTATGCCTTCAACGCGCAATGGATTTAGCCCGGGTTTGCTGCCGGTTATGATTTGCTGATGACTTCCCCGTTCGCACAGAGCAATGTTCCTGCAATAATCTCATCTGCATGATCTATCTTCAGTTCGCCGCTTTCAGGATCAAGCATTAAGTTAAGAAAATTCATCAGGTTTCGTGCATACAATGTACTGGCATCCGCTGCCACCAAACCCGGAAGATTTGCAATACCAATCAGATGCACACCATGTTTAACTACAGTCTTATTTAATTCCGATAATGGGCAGTTGCCGCCCGCTTCAACGGCCATATCGACAATAACCGATCCCGGCTTCATCCCCTGCACGGTCGCTTCCTTGATTAAAACAGGTGCCGGACGCCCCGGAATTAACGCCGTGGTAATGATGATATCCGCCGCTATTGCACGCTCATGGACTAATTCACCTTGGCGCCGCTTATAATCGTCCGACATTTCTGTCGCATATCCACCCGCAGTTTCTGCTTTTGCTTTTTCTTCATCGCTGAGCGGCACTTCCACAAACTTGGCCCCCAAACTTTCCACTTGTTCTTTGACTGCGGGGCGCACATCAAAAGCCTCAACCACAGCGCCCAGCCTTTTTGCTGTTGCGATAGCCTGCAAACCAGCGACACCTGCCCCCAGCACCAGGACCCGCGCCGCCTTCACAGTACCCGCCGCAGTCATCAGCATAGGGAAGAATCTTTGATAAACGTTTGCTGCCACGATTACAGCCTTATAGCCCGCAATGTTTGCCTGTGATGATAAAACATCCATATTTTGCGCTCGAGAAATACGCGGCAGCTTTTCCATTGCAAACGCCGTCAATCCATGCTGCGCGATGGCATCCACGCCCTCTTTCTGGTGCGGCGACAATAGGCCCAGCAATACCGCATCTTTGCGCATCATGGCTAATTCACCGGATTCCGGGCCACGCACCTTGAGTACAATTTGTGACTGTGCGTACAACTCAGCCACATCCGTGACTATGGTTGCACCGGCCTCCTGATAGGCTGAGTCCGGTATACTGGCACCGGCGCCAGCACCTGACTGCACTAAAACCTTATGAACACCCTTGGCAGTAAATTTTTTCACGGTCTCCGGTGTAGCTGCTACACGCGTCTCTTCGCCGCGAATCTCTGCTGGTATGCCTATATGCATTGATGATCTCCCTTTTCTTGCCAATCTGCTTGCAAATAAAAACCCAAATTGTGCTTAATTCTTTTAATGAATTGCGGATTATAAATCAATTTGCACGCAATGCATTAATTGCATCAGGAAAAACTTGATATGATTGGGTTTGTTGCTTGTTCAAACAACGTGTTGTGTGTGATCATAATCACAGGAAGGGTAAAATGCTGATGAATCAATACTAAACTGCTATGCCTCTCTGCACATTTTCGAAACAATAAATTCTTTAATCGCTATTGGCTGCATGCTTCAAACTTTCCATACTCCAACCACGTATTTGGAATTTGATACGCTACATCCAACTTCCTATTGACTCATTTCTCTGAATTCGTTCTCTAATTGCCGCGCAATCCGCTCCAGCAACGGTGGGATCTTTGCCAATAATGTCTCGGCATCGTGCCAATCATTATTGGTGCCCGCTTTTTCAAGTGCTTCGCATAAATCAGCAAAACCCAAAGCACCGATTGTTCTAGCGGAAGATTTTAATTTATGGCCCAAACGGCCTAGCTCTGGCAAATCTTTGCTAACTTGCGCCACTTTCATTTCTGATAATGTGTCATTGGCAACCTCGATGAATTTAAGTCCAAACTTGCGCACCAACATCGTATTGTTATGAAACATCCGATGCAACACGGCAATATCCACTGGTAACAATTCATCCGGCAACGATTTTCCGTCCATTTCATTGATCATTTTATATTCCCTCCGGCGACACCGTAAAACCCAGACCCATACCGGTATCATAGGCTAAAAACTTGAGCGCTTTATTTTCCAATCCGGATTTCAGCGGACAGTGATTGACACTCACTCAATCCCGCTCAATGCGCCCCAAAAGCGGCTGCAATCTGCGGCAAGTATCCACTACGAGGCGTCACCTGATTCCGGACCGGAATCAGGTGACGGTTATCCCATATCGTTTAAACAACGGCCAATCCATTGATTGGTCAATTTCTCCTGTACCGTATTCTGGCGTAAGCGCGTCGCCAATCCGGAAAAATCCACCTGATCCAATGGCTGATCTTGATTGAAGCAGGAAAACACATAAGTGATTTTCCCGGTTTCCGGATCCTGATGCGGTTGCAAGCATTGCGCGCAAATTTCTTTCATCATGCACTGCATGGGCGAATTAATCGAACCGATGGCAAAATGATCTGCTTTCAAATAAGGTTTCAACTGGTTATGGCGGGCTACGCCGACGGCGGCCATCATACGATCCGAACCAATCGCGACAATATGATCGGCATCAATCAATGCCACAGGCTGCTCGCCTAATTCGCCGCTGGCATAAGCCACCATCGCTTGCACGATATTCCCCACGTAACTTTTATCCTGCGGGCGCGTGGCTGCAAACCCCGGAGATTCATCGCAACACCACACGACTATATCCGCCGCCGCTTCGATTTCAGCCACTTTATAGCGATCCACCAGTTTCTTGTAACCGGCAAAATATAACACTTTCGACCCGGCCGCCCGTGCAGCTGCACCAATAGAAAACAACACCGCATTACCTAAACCGCCGCCAACCAGCACCACGGTTTTACCCGCCGGGATTTCTGTCGGCGTCCCGGTGGGTCCCATCAGCACAACCGGTTCACCCGGCTTCAACATCGCGCACAAATTGGAAGATCCGCCCATTTCCAAAACAATGAGCGAAACCAGTCCGCGTTCGATATCTACCGAAGCTCCCGTTAAAGCAAGACCTTCCATCGCCAGCCGGGTATCTCCGGCAATCGTTGCCAAGGCTGCATAATTCTGGAAACGATAAAACTGGCCCGGTTGAAAATGCTCTGCCGCCATCGGAGCATGCACCACCACTTCGATAATATTGGGAGCCAGTCTCTCCACTTTATAAACCGTTGGACGCAATTGATTATTCAAACTTGCAAAAAATTGCGGCGCTGATTGATCCGATACTGGTTTGACGCGTTCCAGAACCCGGTTCACCACCGGATAACCCTGCTTGGCACTGGACATCGCTTTTACGACATTACCGGAATAGGAAGGATGCAGATCACCGAAGAAACTGATGAAACGTCCATCCTGACTATCCCTGTAGCGGCTCAGCAACACCATCGGCGTCTCAGGTTTAGGATTGGCATACTCAGGTTGCACCGGA
Organism: uncultured Nitrosomonas sp.; assembly: GCA_964509635.1. GTDB lineage: Bacteria > Pseudomonadota > Gammaproteobacteria > Burkholderiales > Nitrosomonadaceae > Nitrosomonas. The sequence continues at coordinate 4,424 of CAZDYN010000171.1, forward strand.
TTGCCTTCGTCGTCACAAGCCGCAAAATAACGGCCATTGAGTTTAAACAGCTCTTCATCTTCCCGCGCCAGTACCGTATTGGGCTGAGTACCCGCAGCAACCAGCAAGGCGCGCGCCGGCAACTCAGCATTACCGGCATCTTGCCATTGCCCGGTTTCATCCCGCTTTTGCACGGCAAATCGCACCGATTGCGTATGCCCCCAGGCATCCACATTGACACGCACCGGCGTCATTCCCTCAGCAAACCAGATGCCTTCTTCCAGCGCTTTCTCAACTTCCTCGTGATTCAATGTATAGGAAGGGCTGTCAACCAAACGTTTCCGGTAGGCTATGGTCGCCCCGCCCCAGGATTGCAGCAGATTGATGATTTGCGGTATGCGTCCCTCCTGCTCAGCAGCCTTGCGCTCGGCGCGAATTGCGCGTGCATGGTGAAGAAACTCATCCGCGATTTCTTTTTCTTCTGTATCCCATACTTCACGGATGGCCGCCTCTCCCTGGACAGCAGCCAGAATTTCATAACGCTGCAAAAACTTTTCCACTTGTACCGGATAATAAGCCAATGCTTCTGTCGCCGTATCGATAGCGGTTAAACCGCCGCCAATCACAACCACGGGCAAGCGCAACTGCATGTTCGCGATCGAATCGCTCTGTGCAGCGCCTGTGAGCTGCAGCGCCATCAGAAAATCGGATGCCGCACGCACACCGCGTGCCAACCCGTTCGGCAGATCCAGCACGGTCGGCCGCCCGGCGCCCGCAGCCAGGGCAACATGATCGAATCCCATGGCAAACGCGTCATCGGTTGTCAATGTGCCGCCAAAACGCACACCTCCGAATAAAGCAAATTCTTCTCTACGCTCGAGTAACAGGCGGATCAATTTAAGAAAGTTTTTATTCCAGCGCACAGTGATCCCATATTCAGCCACCCCGCCAAAACCGCCCGGCATGCGCTGATCCAGACTTTCTTCCAGAATGCTGGCAAGCCGGATTGCTTGAAACGGCACACGCTCACCCTGCTGATTCACACCCGAGATCTCTTCCGGTAACGGTTCGATCTTGAGTCCGTCGATTCCGACTACCGTATGCCCCTCATTCATCAAATGATGCGCCAGCGTATAGCCGGCCGGTCCCATTCCAACCACCAGAACCTTGCGCCCGGATGCCGGTTTCGGTACCGGCCGATGCAGATTCAACGGATTCCAGCGTGTCAATAAACTATAAATCTCAAATCCCCATGGCAGCGCCAGTACATCTTTCAGCGTGCGGGTTTCGGCTTGCGGAATATCAACCGGTTCCTGCTTCTGATAAATACAGGATTTCATACAGTCGTTACAAATGCGATGGCCGGTGCCCGCGCACATCGGATTATCCAGCACAA
>CAZDYN010000172.1:0-3423 GCA_964509635.1 uncultured Nitrosomonas sp.
GCGAGACTATACAACGAGAAATTGAGGAAACATGAGCCGCTATCCCATTGGCGCAGTAGATTAGCCTTAAGGCCGACAGACCCCCAGGTCAGAAATTATTTCTTCCGCAGGCGTTTTGTTCAAGGATTGGATTTATAATCCTCATCATTCATTTAAATTTTTACTGTTCTGAGAACACCGAATGGTTAATCTATCTCAATCGATTAAATTTTTTTGCGCGCAATCACTGCTGGCATTACTGATTGTTGCGCATACGGCGATAGCCAGTGAATCGCCAGCCGCCGCTTCATGCTGTCAACAATCCGGCACCGAACAATCCAGCCGGGTTGAGTTGCCCGCGGAAGCTGCTCAGAAACTGAAAATTGACGCCGGATTTGGCTGGGGAATTTTTAGTGGCACCATCTTCAATGGCAATGACAATTTCCATATCACGCAACTGGTGGTCAGCATGACGCCTGTCCACGATGGTCACCATATGCACATGCATGCGGACATGTCGCACGATCCTAAAATACACCACATTGATCTGGATCTCCCGCCTGCATCGAAAGGCGCGCTATCCATGCCGCTCACAGGTGATGATGTGCATGTACATGATTTCAAGTGGGAAGTGATCAAGGCCATCGGTTATCAAACGAACTGAGAAATACCATGCAGCAATCTCTTAGGAATATCCGCAATATTCTCATCTATGCCTTGGTGATTTCGCTGATTTCACTGGCGTATTTTATTTACGCCTACTCGGTCCACTCGATACCTGGAGAACGTGAGACATTCCTGACCGAGATGGGCGAAGGTTTCGGGAAAGCCGGTTTGGGACTCTTGGCATTTATTTATTTCCGCACCTTGCTGAAGCTGCTGCTCGGTCAAGGAAAACTGGCGCAGCGCCTGCTCCCGGACTACACCTCTCCGATTGATTCAACGCTACTCAACCGGTTACTGACATGGCTGAACCGCACGCATATTTATTTCGGCATCGCTGCCGTTGCCGTTATCCTGTTGCATATCTCGATGATGGGATTCGCGCGTTACAGTCATATTCTTTTCTTTCCAGCGTTATTGGCACTGGTTGTCTGGCAGGGCATCTTTGGTTTGTTTCTAACCTTGCGTTACTCACCAGCCGAGCTCAAGAAATTCTCCCATCTGGTGCATGCGCAGTTTGTCACCGGCATCGCCATCGGCGTTTTTGCCTTCTTCGGGCACCTGCTGATTGATGATTAGCAAGCCCATATCGCTCACTCGGCAGAGATAGCCAATCACCGGAATTCTGCGGCGATTGGCAAAAGTTCTACGGCGGATTCCTGGGCAACCTACAAGACAAAATCCTGAGCCAGCAAGTCATTGACTCCCATGATCTCAATCTGAAAATCAGCAACGCCGTCACCGGTTATATCCCCTTCAGCAACGACGTAAGTGTTCTCATTAAAATAACGCAGCTCTCCAGCTACTCCGGAAAAGCTTCCCGTGCCTTTCCATGAGAACGCGTCATTCGTCGATGTCGAAGGATCTGCATCAATCAAGGATAAATTGATCCTGTCCGTTTCGGAGCTATTAAAATCCTCGATAATATCCCTGCTGCCTGCACCCGCCCCGCTTTCTGCAACAGCTTTTAAACGGAAGATATCCGCTCCAGTACCGCCATTCAGCAGATCAGCACCTTGACCGCCAACCAGAGTATCGTTACCTTCACCCCCGTTGAGCGCATCATCCCCTCCATTGCCATTGAGCGTATCGTTACCGCTCATTCCGCTGAGCACATTGGCGCCAATATTCCCATTTAAGATATTCGATAAATTGTTGCCGGTTGCATCAATCGCCAGGCTTGCCATTAACTTGATATTTTCAACGCTGTCACTTAACGTGTAAGTAATATAGGATTGAACAGTATCAATACCCTCGGCTTCATCGAGATGCTCAATCACAATATCGTTTATATTTTCCACCATATAAGTATCATCGCCGACACCGCCAATCATTGTGTCAGCGCCCGATTTGCCATTGAGTATATTGTCACCGGAATTACCTGTCAGTATATTATCCGACACATTCCCGTTCGCATTGATGTTGCCGGATCCCAGCAAAGTCAATTTCTCCACACCGAAAGCCAGGTTTGCAAAATTAACCCAGGTTAGAATTGTATCGGTACCACCGGTGCCGGTTTCCGTAACAACATCACTCGCATCATCCACAACGTAAGTGTCATCGCCTCCTCCGCCTATGAGCTGATCGGCACCGCCGCCTCCGTCAAGAATATTTGCACCGGTATTGCCTGTCAGCTTGTCATTAAAATCGCTCCCCATTAGATTGTCGACATCACTCAATGTATCCAGGCCTCCGCCCACGGTATCTTGCGGAGCGCTGATTGCCAGGGAAACAAATACGGGTGCATTTGAGTAAGCATAGCTGGCTGTGTCATTGGACAGAGTACCGGCCAGTAAATCATCGCCCATCGTACTGACCAATAGCCGCCCTGCATCAAACACAGTGACAGCAATCGTCAAAGGCGCACTGATGCTTGATCCATACGAATCAGTAGCCATAATGCTTAATGCATAAATACCGCGATCACTAAATTCAGGTACACCGGCAATCAAACCTGAGGCCGCTCCAATCTGTATCCAAGCGGGTAAAGGATCACCATTGGCAAGCGTGGCACTGTAATTCAAGGAATCTGTAATATCCTGATCACTAAACAATATGCCCGCATTATAGTTCCAATCGAGAGTACCGTACTGCACCGCTTGGTCGACCACGGGGGCCGCTAAGACCGGACTATGATTGACGTGCGCAAGGTTGAAACCCAGAGTGGCCGCTGTTGTGCCGGTGCCGTCACCGACCAGATAGTTGAGTGTGACTGTGCCATGGTAGCCCGCTTCGGGCTGCACCGTGTAGCTGCCGTCGCCATGATCCACCACGTTGCCGTGGTCGGCGGACAGGTTGCTGATACTGAGTGTGTCGCCTTCCACGTCGCTCCAGCCCGTCAGCAGGCCGGCGGCTTGCACCGTATAATCAGTATCTTCCGTGCCATCGGACAGAATGGCTGGAGTGCCGGTCAGTTCGGGAGCGTCATTCACGGCGGCAAGGTTGAAGCTCAGGGCAGCCGCTGCCGTATTGATGCCGTCACCGATCAGGTAACTGAGTGTGACCGCGCCATGATAGTCATCATCGGGCTGCACCGTGTAGCTGCCGTCGCCATGATCCACCACGCTGCCGTGATCGGCGGACAGGCCGCTGATACTGAGCGTGTCACCTTCCACGTCAGTCCAGCCTGCCAGCAGATCGGCGGCCTGCACCGTGTAACCGGTGTCCTCCGTGCCATCGGACAGGGTGGCCGCGCTGCCGGTCAGTGCCGGGGCGATATTGACATCCGCAAGGTTGAAACCCAGAGTGGCCGCTGTTGTGCCGGTGCCGTCACCGACCAGA
>CAZDYN010000172.1:3523-5744 GCA_964509635.1 uncultured Nitrosomonas sp.
AACCGGTGTCCTCCGTGCCATCGGACAGGGTGGCCGCGCTGCCGGTCAGTGCCGGAACATCGTTGACGGCAGTCAGATTGAAACTCTGTACTGCCGCAATACTTTCACCGGTATTGTTGTTGGTAACAGCATAGTTAAGCGTCAGCAAGCCGTTGTAATCGCCGTGCGGAGTGACGGTAAATGTGCCGTCACCGTTGCCGGTCACGGTACCATGATCCGCCACCAGATTGGCAACGTGCAGTGGATCGCCACCCGCGCTGAATCCTGCCAGCAAATCAACCTCGCTCACAAGATAAGCAGTGTCTTCCATGCCATTATTTAATATAGCCGTTGGCGAACCGGTGGGATTTGAATCAAGCGGCGTCAGTTCGATTATTGTTTGAACCGGATTGCCATTTGCATCGTAGCGCTGTGCATAAATACCATAACTGCTGCCATCCTGATTCAGAGATTGCCAGTTGACTACAAAGCCGCCATCCGCCAACGCCGTAATGGCCGGGGCCATCTGGTTATTTGTTATGTTCAAGTTGACGCGGAATTCTTCTCCCTGTGCCGTACCATCGGCTGCATAACGCTGCGCATAAATACCATAACCACCGCCATCCTGATTAAAGGATTGCCAGCTCACCACAAAGCCGCCGCCACTCAATGCGGCGATGGCTGGCTGCATTTGATCGCCTGCCACGGTCGCATTGACGCGGAATTCCCCTCCCTGCGCCGTGCCATCCGGCGCATAAAGCTGCGCATAAACACCATGACCACTGCCATCCTGATTAAAGGATTGCCAGCTCACCACAAAACCGCCGCCATTCAATGCAATAATGGCTGGGGCCAATTGAGTATCCGTGACTGTGGTATTGACACGGAATTCACTGCCTTGCGCTATGCCGCTTGCATTATAGCGTTGCGCATAAATACCATAACCACTGCCATCCTGATTCAAAGATTGCCAGCTCACTACAAAACCGCCATCGTTCAATGCAGTGATGGACGGAGCCTGTTGCGTATCCGTTTTGGTGGTGTTGACACGGAATTCACTACGCTGGGCCACGCCATTGACATCAAAACGCTGCGCATAAATACCCCAACCGCCGCCGTCCTGATTATAGGACATCCAGCTCACCACAAAGCTGCCACCCGTCAACGCGGTGATAGCCGGAAACATTTGGTCGTTCGCCACATTCGTATTGACAAGAAATTCCCCGCCCTGTGCTGTGCCGTCTGCAGCATAGCGCTGCACATAGATTCCCCAGCCGCTGCCATCCTGACTCAGCGAATGCCAACTCACCACAAAGCCGTTATTGTTCAGTGCAGTAATGGCCGGGGCCATTTGATTATTTGCCATGCTCGAATTGACACGAAATTCCCCTCCCTGTGCTATACCGTCTGCGGTATAACGCTGCGCATAAATTTCCAGATTGCCGCTATCCGGATTGAAAGATCGCCAGCTTGCCACAAAGCCGCCATCGTTCAACGCAGTAATCGCTGGCTGTTCCTGAGAACCCGCAACGGTTGTATTGATGCGAAATTCTCCGCCTCTGACTAAAACATTTGCCGCATGGCCGCCATCGGCAAATCGCAGAATCATGGGATCGGCAAGCGTATCCGTGCCTTCATCACCATTGGCAGGATTCATATCACGCACAGTGATTTTGCCGTCCTCAGTAAGCGCTATCGTGTAATCGGTATGATTGCCCAAAAAAACCGCCACATCATTGCCGTCCCCGCCAATCAATTGATCATCGCCGGCACCGCCTGTCAGTCTGTCATCACCCGTTCCGCCATCCAGCATATCGTTGCCGCTACCGCCCTGCAATATATCCTGGCCTTCCAATCCCAGTATCTGAACCGGTTCCGTCACGGTTTCAGCCACCCTCAGATGATCAGAAGCAAAATCACCTTCCAGCCGGAGTCCACCGAGCGGATTTCCTTCTGCATCATAGCGCTGCGCATATATGCCCGAACCACTGCCGTCCTGACCCAAAGATTGCCAGCTCACCATAAAGCCGCCGTCGGTCAGAGCGGTGATGACCGGTTGCGATTGATTACCTGCCACGGTCGTATTGATGCGGAATTCCCCTCCCCGCACTGTGCCATCCGCCGCATAACGCTGCGCATAAATACCATAGCCGCTGCCATCCTGGCCATTAGACACCCAGCTCACCACAAAGCCGCCGTCCGTCAAGGCGGTAATGGCTGGCTGCATTTGATCGCCTGCCAC
>CAZDYN010000173.1:0-5711 GCA_964509635.1 uncultured Nitrosomonas sp.
ACGGCAAATAAAGCTCTTGCGGGAAGTCTTGACAATGCGGCTAAAAAATCCGCCCGTTGTTGAATATGCAATGAACATTGGGAAGCCATCGGTTGCCGATGTGTTGACTAAAATGCAGGCGCAAGGTTGCGAGCGCGTTCTGGTCATCCCGCTGTTTCCGCAATATGCCGCCAGCAGCACCGCAGCCGCGATGGATAATGTTTTCGCGGTACTCAACCGGATGCGCAACCAGCCCGCCATCCGCACTGTCAAGCAATACCATGATCATCCGGGCTATATTGCGTCGCTGGCACAAAATGTGCGCGATTACTGGGATGCGCATGGCCGGCCTGACAAACTCATCATCAGCTTTCATGGCACTCCGCGCGCCAGCCTCGACAAGGGCGATCCGTATCACTGCGCATGCCAGAAAACCGGACGATTACTGGCTGAGGCACTGGCTCTGGACTCAAACCAATATGCCGTTTGCTTCCAATCGCGCTTTGGCAAAGCCAAATGGCTGACGCCTTATACGGCTGTGACTCTGGAGCAATTGGGCAAGGAACACACACAACGCGTCGATGTGATATGCCCCGGATTTGTATCCGATTGCCTGGAAACGCTGGAAGAAATTGCCATTGAAGCGAAAAATACGTTCATCCAATCCGGCGGCAAGGAATTTCATTACATCCCCTGTCTCAACGAACGCGACGACTGGATTCAAGCGTTAGCGGATATTACCTGCTCCCACCTGCAAGGATGGCTGGATATTGAAGTTTCTGAAGAGGCAGCGCAGTTATCGAGAAAACTGGCATTGGCAATGGGCGCGAAAGACTAACGGACGGTCTCCCCCCGATCACTCGAGGGGAAACGGATCTAAATTTTTAATGCCCGGATTTGCGCATGTGTTTCATGGCCTCTTCCGTATGCTTGGCTGATTCAGGACCATGGCCCATTTCAGCGTGTTTGATAGCCTCTTCCAAATGACTGATCGCCTCATCCATATGCTTATGGGATGCTGCATGATCATCTCGTGCCGCTTTAGCATGTTCCAAGCTACCTTTTGCATGTTCGAGTGATTCCTTGGCATGCCCCATTTCTCCATGCGCCTGCGCTTTTCCGGCATGCTCCATGGCTTCCGAAGTATGTCCCGCATCCGCAGCCCAAACCTGACTACACACGAAAAATGCCAATGTTCCTGTTGCGATTGCTGCTGATATAGTTCTCATGATGATTTCTCCTTCATTAATAATACATTGATTATAAAAACACACCTGAAAAACCTCAGTGACCAAACTGCAACTTCGAAGAAACGGCGATCCGTCACACGCTTCTTCCAAGTATCAGTACAGCGCTTTTCAGTATATACCTAAATCGGCTTATTTAGCACATCCATCTGCACAGCGAGCATCACCGCTGCTTCATTCACTATTCAACTTCCTGCGCTGTAACAGGTAAAACATAACCACAAAACCTCCTATCCCGCTACCTGCCGGAATTATCTTCATTATTTACCGGATACCTCTTGATCCTGGTCAAAAAAGCGTCAAGCTTCACGGTACCGGCCAAATTACATTACAGCAGTCTCTAATTTTGTTAAATCTATTATTGGTGCTTGCTAATGGCTCCCAGAATTGTGTTAAGCCGCTTTAATTTTTCCGCGGCCTCTCCTGCAGGCAGCGGCTCACTAAAATAAAAGCCCTGATATTGTTTGCACCCGCGTTGTTTAAGAAAATTAATTTGCTCTATGGTTTCCACACCCTCAGCAATTACTTGCATGTTCAGACTGCCAGCCATTGCGATAATTGCTGTCACAATCGCCGCGTCATTTTCGTCGATCACAATATCACGAACAAAAGAGCGATCAATCTTAAGTGTATTAATTGTATAGTGTTTCAAGTAACTCAAATTGGAATAACCGGTACCAAAATCATCGATTGATATCTTAAATCCCATGGCACTCAATTGCTGCAATGTTTCATTCACCTCATAGATATTCTCTGCCAGCGTACTCTCGGTAATTTCCAGCGCCAAGGAACTCGCTGAGACTTCGACTTGCTCCAGGATACAAGCGATATCTTGCACAAAGTACTTTCTCTGGAATTGCTTGGCGGAAATATTTATGGCGATCCTGGGAACATCAAGTCCCTGATCCTGCCATTTTTTTAACTGCTCGCACGCGGATTTGATAACCCAATCCCCTATTGGAAAAATCAAACCTGTTTCCTCAGCCAGCTTGATAAATTGATCCGGCGGAATCATTCCCTTTTCCGGGTGCCGCCAGCGCAGCAGCACCTCCAGGCTGACCAGGTGATTAGTATCCATATCTATAATCGGCTGATAGTACAACATCAACTCATTACTTCTTACTGCTCCATGCAGATCATTACCTAACTCGTGTTTCTCTTGAATCAAACGATTCATCTCAGCCGAATAAAACTGATAATTGCTCCGTCCTGCCGCTTTTGCATGATACATCGCCAGATCGCTATGCTTAAGCAGCGTATCAACATCCCTGCCATCCCTGGGATAGAGCGCGATTCCGATACTGCTGTCAATATGTAATATCTGATCATTGATTTGATAAGGCAAAGCTAATGTATTTAATATTTTTTTTGCTATCGTTTCGACATCAGCAATATCGGTAATCTGCGTTAATATCACGATAAACTCGTCGCCTCCTTGGCGGGATGCCGTGTCTTCGCTGCGTATGCTGGATAAAAGCCTTCCCGCTACTTCTTTTAACAAAAGATCACCGAGGCCATGACCGAGAGTGTCATTGACAACCTTGAAATGATCCAGATCTATGAACAATATTGCTGAAATATTACGATGGCGTTGATTATGCGCCAGTGCCTGCGATAACCGGTCTTGTAACAGCAATCGATTCGGTAACCCTGTCAGCACATCATGATTCGCCATAAAACTGATATGCTGCTCAAGCTGCTTACGCTCCAGCCATAAACGAAAATCGTCGGCAATATAATTAATCAGATTTTGTTCGTCAGGCAGCATAAACGGTTTCTCGTTTATATAGAAAACTTGCAATTGCCCGCAAACATTTCCATTTACCTTGATATTCACGAAAATCCCATAAGTAAGATCTTCTCTGTAATTATCCGAAATATATCGCTGATCGTAGAGATCAATTGCACAGACCGCATGATCGGGAAACTGCATTGCCGGAATCAGATGGTTAAAAATGCGTTTACAAAGCTCACCAACAGAAAGATCTTGTTCCATCTCACGCCGGATCGCATACAAGCAGATTCTTTCCTTTAACCGTTCGCGCAGAATCAATTCCTTTTGCTTACGCGCAGTAATGTCGACTCTTACAGATATATAACGAATTATCCGTCCGTTACTGTCCTTAAGCGGAACGATGGTTGAGTCCACCCAATATAAACTACCACTCTTCCTTCGATTACAAATTTCCCTATGCCAAACTTTTCCTTTGGCGATCGTATCCCACATCTCAATAAAAAATGCCCGGGGATGCATACCTGAGTTAAGTATGCGATGATCCTGGCCAATGAGCTCGGATCGGCTGTAACCGCTCACTTCACAAAACCGGTCATTGGCTTCTATAATCCGCCCCGAGCGATCACTCACGGAAACCAGCGCAAGCTGTCCGATCGCTTCAAGATAAGTGGTCAGTTCGGCGTTCGTTGCTTCCAGTTCCTCATAAAGTAATTTCAATTTAGCTTTGGAGGTGATCAGCGCCTCATTCGCCGACTTTAATTCTTTATTTGTTGATAATAATTCTTCATTGATTGATTGCAACTCTTCGTTACTTGATCTCAGCTCTTCCTGCGAGGTTTGCATTTCTTCATAGGTTGTCTGGGTTTCTTCATGTGCAAGCTGAAGCTCCGTCATCAGCGATGCTAACGTGATGCCTTCGGCTTGCCCGGATTGCAAGCTGGTTGGTTTTAATTTTGCGTAATTTTCATAAAAAATCTGATTTCTTGATAATCGCAATATTTCTTCCACATCAATGGCCGGGTTTTTCCTGGTGACAGGACTAAAGGGATAAAAATCCTGAATCAGCTTTAATTGTTTTTTCCGCAATCCATTATCAAGACACTTGTATATTGCCAAACTGCGATCTAGCGGAGCAAACAGGTCGGAAAAGCTATCAATCGATTCCGCAGTACCCAGCAACAATATTCCTCCAGGATTTAGAGCATAGTGAAACAAAGGCAGCAGTTTTTTCTGTAATTCACGGTCGAGATAAATCAGTAAATTACGGCAAGACAGAATGTCCAGTTTGGAAAAAGGGATATCGGTCAGAACGTTCTGTGGAGCAAAAACCACCATTTCACGTATTTCATTGCCTATCCGGTAACCATTTTCATATTCGATGAAAAACCTGGATAAACGCTCCGATGAAATATGCTCACTGATAGCACTCGGATAAAAACCCTGCCGTGCTTTCATGATGGCATCCTGATCAAGATCGGTGGCAAATACTTTTATAGCATATTGATCTTGTAACTCATTTTGCTCCAGAACTTCTTTGAATAATATCGCGAACCCATAAGCCTCTTCCCCCGTGGAACAGGCAGGAATCCAGATCCGCACGGTTTTCTTTTCAGGACTTGTTGTCAGCAAAGACGGGATAATCTCCGCCTTTAAATATTGCCACATTAATGGGTCACGAAAAAAATGAGTGACATTAATCAATATCTCTTTGAACAATAAATCCAGTTCCTGCGGATTCTCAATCAAATAATCAACATAATCATCAATCTGATTTATTTGCAGTTGCAGCATGCGCCGCTCAATGCGGCGATCCAGCGTACTTCTTTTATATTGAGAAAAATCATTACCCGTGCGCTTAAACAAAAGCAGCATGATCTTACTCATGGAATCATCGAGGAGAGAAGATCGCCGGGTTCCCGTTCTCAGATAATCCGCAACTCTGGCCGGCAGCAGTTCCAATGGCGCCACGGCATCAACCACGCCGGCCTCAATCGCACTGCGCGGCATCCTATCGAATTCACTGGACAGAGGATCCTGCACAAGACCAATTCCTCTTTTCTTCTTTATCGCCTGCAAACCCAGAGTGCCATCCGTACCCGCCCCCGAGAGAATAACGCCAATCGCCAATTCTTCACATTCCTCCGCCAGGCTGCAGAAAAAGAAATCGATTGAAAAATTTGGCTTACTCGTTGATAAAAAATCGAACAAATTCAGGAAACCATTTGCAATGACCAGCCTTTTGTTGGGAGGAGCGACATAAACACAATCAGGCTGCACTTTCATCATGTCTTCCGCCTGCCTGATCTCCATACTGGTAAATTTCCGCAGCAACTCAGGCAAAACACTTTCCTGTGCCGGATCGAGATGTTGAATGACTACAAATGCCGCGCCACTATCCGCCGGCATATATGAGAAAAACCGCTGCAAGGACCTGAGCCCTCCCGCCGAAGCGCCAATCCCTACCACTGGAAACAGGGCGTTCTCACGGCTATTCGATTGATTGGATGGAACAGATTGGGTTGAACGTGACTTCTGCTTTATTGAGACTAGCTTTCTTGAAGTTGAATTGATTTTTCTAATCATCAAAAAGAGCCTCTAATCCTATGAAGTTGATAGGGAAACTTTGATCGATGTTTATAACATAAAATTACAAAATTTTTTAGTTTAGTTTTATATTAACCCGAATATTTCATAAATTGGCATGTATCCTCACTTGCCTTTTGATTAATAAGAAATATTTTGATCAGGGG
>CAZDYN010000174.1:0-5698 GCA_964509635.1 uncultured Nitrosomonas sp.
AAAATGCTCATTTATTACGCATAAACTGCGCTTTTTCGCCTGTTTTTGCCTTGTACCGGCTGCCTCGAAAACGTTTTTCAATTGGCCTGTTAGCGGAACGTGAGCAGCAAGAAAGCCTGTCCAGGCAGATCAATGCCGGTACTTTCCGGCAGATTCACGTTTGTCTTGCAGCTCATGATTGAATCGATAGATTGCAGAGACTGGATATTGCTAGCTATTTCATTTTCGAGGAAATTATTCTAACAAATACATCTTCGGCAAAATAGATGTCATTTGTCCCTAAACTGTGGCTATTTTTCGGGAATTTGCGGGTAAAATATCCCGGGCAATTGAAGGTCCTTGAAGTAGTTAAACTCCGGAGCTTTCAGGCAGAGTTCAATTTGTTTCTTTACACCCATTTTCTTATAAATTACAGAGAGCTGGTTGCGTACGGTTTTCTCCGAAACAAATAACTGCAAACTGATTTCCTTGGCCGACAGGCCCTTGCAGGCAAGATAGGCGACGTGACGCTCGCTATCGCTTAATTTAGGCTGAATCGAAGTCTGGCCATCTGCGGGTATTTCTGCTAACAAACCGGCGTTAAATTGCGCCTGCCAGAGTAGCTTGGTCACGTTGCGGTCAAACCAGAGCTGACCGGCGTGGATGGCATAGATGGCTTTTAATAGTAAGTCGGAAGAATGCTGCTTGCTGATAATGCCGACTGCGCCGGAACGAAATGTTTGCAGGTAGGTGCGCTCGCTATTGTGGTGAGAGAAAGCCAATATCTTGCTTTGCGGACAGGCCTGCAATAATCTTGGAATCTGCTCGACGCAGTCGCCGTTATTGAGTTGCAGATCAACCAGAATCACGTCCGGTTTGTGTTGTATGGCCAAATCGATCAAGTCTTCAATGCTGCTGGTTTCCGCCACCAAACGTATAGTGGAATGTTTTTCAAACAGACAACGCAATCCTATGCGAACCAGCTCAAAACTTTCTGCTATCAGTATGCGTATTTTTGTCTGAGACTGCTCAACCATGCTTTTAAGTATCGCTTAGTGATATTAAGCCCCGGCAAACGGGGCTGAATTTTAACAGGCTGTTGAAAAACTATCTGCGTTGCCGCTACGGTGTTAAAAACAGGCTCAAAATGCTCATTTATTACGCATAAACTGCGCTTTTTCGCCTGTTTTTGCCTTGTACCGGCTGCCTCGAAAACGTTTTTCAACGTCCTGTTAACTTGAGTCATGTCTCTCTGAATGCCGGCGATCCCTATTCTTTCGAGATTCGCTATACAATTAAGTAGATAATTGCTATCTATTTAATTTGGAAGCAATTTTATCAAATCTATTTTTTTATAAATAGATGTCATTTGTCCCCTTAAAAGTACTATTCCGGGACATCTTTACAGAAAAATGTCCCGGTCGTGTAGGATTATTGGAAGTAATCGTATTCAGAAGCGATCAGGCATAATTCAATTTGTTTCCTGACACCAGTTTTCTTATAAATTACAGAGAGCTGGTTGCGTATGGTTTTTTCCGTTACGTGCAATTGCAAGCTGATTTCCTTGGCCGTCAAGCCTTTGCTGGCGAGAAGAGCGACACGGCGTTCGCACTCGCTTAATTTGATTTGACGGCCTGTTTCAGGAACAGCCGGTATTTTGGCCGGTAAGTGTAGATTAAGCTGAGCGTGCTGTACCAGCTTGGTGATGTTGCGATCAAATACGGTTTGGCCGGCATGAATCGAATGGATGGCTTGCAATAAAAATTTGCAGGAGTGATCTTTGCTGATAATGCCTGATGCGCCCGAATGGAATATTTGCAGATGGGTATCTGCGCTATTGTGCTGGGAAAAAGCCAGAACTTTGCTCTGCGGGCAGGTATGGACTAATTGAGCGATATGCCCGGCATAATTGCCGTTGCCCAATTGCAAATCAATCAGGATCACGTCCGGCTTATGCAATACCGCCAGATGGAATAAATCTTCGATACAGTTGGTATCAGCAACCAGATTGACAGTCGCATGATTTTCGAACAGCGAGCGCAAGCCGATACGGATAAGATCAAAACTTTCTGCGATGAGTATGCGTATTTTGTCATGCGGATTTGCAATCATGATGAATATTCTTGGTCTTGTGGTTTTATGACAATTCTATTAAGAGAAGCCAGGCAGCCAAGCCATGAGAAGAAGCGTATTGGCAGGGTTATTTGTGATGCCGGTGGCGGGAATTTGACGATACCGGGCTGTCACTGCCCTCGGGCAGGCGGATTTTCCGGTCCATTTTGCGGCAAGAGACGGGATGGAATGTAAAGCGGAGTTGAAGTTATTGCGCGGTGAATGACCGGGGCTGGATTCCCGCCGTTGCGGCACGATTACCCGCGTAGTGGAAAATCAAGCAAGCAAGCGCGATTCATAATAAAATCGCGCTTTAGTTAACTTCGAATCAAAAACATGCATCCAATGCTGACCATCGCGGTGAAAGCCGCGCGCCGTGCCGGTAATATTATTAATAAGGCTTCCCAGAATCTGGATTTACTCACCGTATCGAAAAAATCTCACAGCGATTATGTCAGTGAGGTGGATGGCGCGGCTGAAGAAGCCATTATCAAGGTGCTGCAGACGGCTTATCCTGATCATGCGATTCTGGCGGAAGAAAGCGGGCATCAGGAGGGGCATGGAAATTCGGAATATCAGTGGATTATCGATCCGCTGGATGGCACGACTAATTTTCTGCATGGTTTCCCCAAGTATTCGGTCTCCATTGCTTTGAAGCACAAGGGTATATTGACGCATGCGGTGATATACGATCCGAACATGAATGAATTGTTTGTCGCCAGCCGCGGCAGCGGCGCCTTTCTGAACGATCGCCGCATTCGTGTCAGCAAGCGCACCCGGCTTGAGGATTGTCTGATCGGCACCGGATTGCCGTTTCGCGATTTGACGCATATAGATGCTTATTTCGCCATGCTGAAAGACATCGTGCCGCGCATAGCGGGTATCCGCCGTCCGGGTTCCGCCGCGCTGGATCTGGCCTATGTCGCGGCCGGACGTTATGACGGTTTCTGGGAAATCGGCCTGGCGCCGTGGGATATGGCGGCCGGTTGTCTGCTGATTACCGAAGCGGGCGGATTGGTCGGCGATCTGGAAGGCAATGAAACACAATTGGAAAGCGGACAAATTATTGCCGGAAATCCCAGGATATTCGGGCAATTACTGCAGGTGATCGCGCCGCATCTGACGCCTGCATTGATCGAAGCGCAGCGCGCGGCAAAATCTCAATGACCGGATGTCTCCGGTTGCTCCAAAGGTAGATGCTGATTTTCGCCACCGGATTCAATCAAGGATTTCATCTCTTCCAGCGGCGGGAGTTCAGCAAGCGAGCGCAGATTCAGAGCGTCGAGAAAATGCTGTGTGGTGGCGAACAGTGCGGGTTTTCCCGGCACGTTGCGGTGTCCGACGGCCTCAATCCAGCCGCGTGCCGTGAGTGTTTTGAGTACCGGGCCGGAAACGCTGACACCGCGGATTTCTTCGATATCGCCACGGGTTACCGGCTGGCGGTAAGCAATGATAGCCAGCGTTTCCAGGACCGCGCGTGAATAACGCGGCGCTTTCTGCGGCGTCAGCCGGTCCAGATACGGTTGCATATCCGCCTGGGTCTGGAAGCGCCAGCCGCTCGCCACAGTGACCAGTTCAACACCGCTGTCGCGCCATTGCTCGCGGATTTCTTCCAGCAATTTCGACAACACCGCGGCGCTCAATTCATGGTTGAATAATTTGCGCAATTCACTGACCGGCAAGGGCTCCTGCGCCGTGAGCAAGGCCGCTTCCAGAATGCGCCGGATTTTCCCGGGGCTGAGCGAATCCGGGTGGTCAGGCTGATTGAGCGGCGTCAATGGAGCGGACATAAATCATTCCGGAATCGCGGGACTGGGAAATTTCCAGCAGCAATTCCTTGGCCAGTTCGAGGATTGCCAGGAAAGTGACGACAACTTCGGCCACCGTGGCGGCAGGGCTGAATAATTCGTAGAACTGCATTTGCTCACGTCCGCGCAGGTCGCGCAGCACCTGGCTCATATAAGCGCGCACGGACAAGGTTTCCCGTTTGATTTGATGATGGCGGTTGACTTTTGCGCGCGTCAGAATGGCGGCCCAGGCATGACGCAAATCGTTCATGTCAATATCGGGTAATGGCGCGGCGGCATCCTGTTCGATCCATACCTGAACCAGGGCGAAATCGCGCCCGGCTTGCGGCATTTCATTCAGACGTAGCGCGGCTATTTTCATTTGCTCGTATTCCAGCAAGCGCCGCACCAGCTCAGCGCGCGGATCGTGTTCCTCTGCCGTTTCCGTCCTGGGACTGGGCAGCAGCATGCGCGATTTGATTTCGATCAGCAGCGCGGTCATCAGCAGATATTCAGCGGCCAGTTCCAGTTGATCAACGCGCATCATTTCGACGTAAGTCATATATTGCTGCGTGAGCTCGGCCATCGGAATATCCAGAATATTCAGATTATGCTTGCGGATCAGGTACAGCAGCAGATCCAGCGGGCCTTGAAAGGTATCCAGAAAGATTTCCAGCGCATCGGGCGGAATATACAAATCCTGCGGAATTTCCAGCAGCGGTTCGCCGCAGATTCTGGCGATCGGATGAGGTGCGGCGGATTCAATAACCGGATTCACTGTTTCATGCAGCAGGAGCGCGCATCAGGAATAACTGAGTCCCATCGCTTCGCGGATGTCGCGCATCGTTTCTTCCGCCAGTTTGTTGGCTTTCTCGCAGCCGTCGGCAATGATGTTGCGCACCAGGGTCGGGTCTTCCTCATACTTTTTGATACGTTCAACCATCGGCGCCTGTTCGGTCAGGATCGCGTCAATCACGGGTGATTTGCATTCCAGGCAGCCAATTCCAGCGGTTGTGCAGCCCAATTGCACCCATTCCCGGGTTTTGTCATCGGAATAAACCAAGTGAAATTGCCATACCGGGCATTTGGCGGGATCGCCCGGGTCGCTGCGCCGCACCCGCGCCGGATCGGTCGGCATGGTGCGCACTTTTTTGCGGATGGTTTCCGGATCTTCCCGCAGGCTGATGGTGTTGTTATATGATTTGGACATTTTCTGTCCATCCAGTCCCGGCATCCTGGAGGCTTCGGTGAGCAGGGTTTCCGGTTCGGTCAGAATCATTTTGCCGCCGCCTTCGAGATAACCGAAGAGGCGTTCGCGGTCACCCAGACTGAGGTTCTGTTGTTCATTCAGTAACGATCGGGCTTCTTCCAGCGCGTTTTCATCGCCCTGTTCCTGATACAGCGTGCGCAGCTCGGTATACAGTTTGGATTTCTTTGAGCCCAGTTTTTTGATGGCCTGCTCGGCTTTTTCTTCAAAACCGGTTTCCTTGCCGTAAATATGATTGAAGCGCCGGGAAATTTCGCGCGTAAACTCCAGATGCGGCGCCTGGTCTTCGCCGACGGGCACCCGGTTGGCGCGGTAAATCAGAATATCCGCGCTTTGCAGCAGCGGGTAGCCGAGAAAACCATAAGTGCTGAGATCCTTCTCGGACAGTTTTTCCTGCTGATCCTTGTAAGTCGGCACACGTTCCAGCCAGCCGAGCGGTGTCATCATCGACAGCAATAAATACAGTTCGGCGTGAGCAGGGACTTTGGACTGAATGAATAAAATCGCCTGCGAGGGATCGACGCCCGCAGCCAGCCAATCAATCACCATATCC
>CAZDYN010000175.1:0-5681 GCA_964509635.1 uncultured Nitrosomonas sp.
CGTCAAGGTTGTCCGCATTTATCTGATGATACAGATTGCACATCAACCGATTTGAGTGGTATCGGGCAAACATGGTCTTCAGTGAAGATTATGAAAGCGTCGGGTTATGTATCGGGATCAACGCCCTTGCCGATGCTTATTTTTGGCGGTGGTTATGATACCTGTGAAGATGGTCAGGGCAGCAGTGATCTGAATACCTGCATGGCACCAAAGGGGAACAAGATTTACGTTCTGGATGCCAATAATGGTGCATTAATCAAGACATTTTCGACAGATCGGAGTGTTGTGGGGGATGTAACGGTTGTGCCTAATAAACTGACCGGATTGGCTGATTATGTTTATGCAGCCGATACAGGAGGCAATATTTATCGCATTACGATTGGATCGACCGAACCTGCTAGCTGGACAATTATGAAAATCGCATCGCTGGGATGCGATACAACCAATTGTCCCGGTGGTGAACCTAATCGTAAGTTTCTGTTTGCGCCTGAAATGGTTGTGACACCTGATTACAACGTTATTCTGATTGGCTCGGGTGATCGTGAGCATCCTCTCTTGAGCCATGCGACCACCATCAGTGTGGATAATGCGTTTTTTATGATTAAAGATAAACCGTCTGATCCTGCTTGGTGGTCACTCGAAACCGCCAATTGTCAATCTCAAGCGCTGGCGTGCAAGGCTTCATTGCTGGCAATTGATCCGGACAGTACGATAATGCCGACCGATCAGGAACTGAACAACAAGAAAGGCTGGTACTTGGCATTTGGCACTACAATTGATGAAAATCGCGTGCATGACAAAGAGCAAGTGGTTACCTCAGCTGTTGCTGTTCTGGGGATAGTTACGTTCAGTACTCATATGCCGACCCCTCTGGAAGCAGGCAGTTGTTCCAATCTGGGTACGGCTCGTGTTTATAACCTGGGATTTATGGATGGCAGAGCGGCTGTTGGTTCAACAAGATATGTGCCAATAACGGGAGGTGGATTGCCGCCATCGCCGGTGGCCGGCATGGTAACTGTACCAGATCCGACAAGTGGCCAGAATATTACATTGCCCTTTGTAATTGGAGCAAGCGGTGTTTCTTCATTGGAGGGGTCAGCACCTAAGCCGCTCGTTACACCGAGCAGATATAAGAGCCGATCTTATTGGTACCTTCAACAATAACGCCGAAGGCTTTAGAAAATACAATGTATAAGGATGAGTTATTTGTTTGCCGTGGTGTGACTTTGGTTGAACTGCTGGTCACATTGTCGATATTTTCCATTCTATTGGCAGTAGGAGTGCCATCTTTCAGTCAATTTACTGCCAATAATCGTTTAAATAGCTATGCCAATACACTGTTCTCACACTTGTCTCTTGCCAGATCGGAAGCGATAAAACGTAATACACGGGTTGCAATCTGTAAAAGCACGGATGGATCATCATGTACCGGTTCGGGTGATTGGAGTCAAGGGTGGATTGTATTTGTTGACTTGGATAATAATGCAAGTGTCGGCAATGATGAGCAAATAATTACTACCATGCCTGCATTGTCGGCGGGCTTCAGTTTTGCCGGAAATACCAATGTGAGTAATTATATTTCATATGATGGTCAAGGAATTCCGAAGCTTACGAGCGGCGGATTCCAGTCCGGCACCATCACGCTGTGTCCGGCAGCACCTGCTGCAGCCGGAAATGGGCGGGATGTTATCTTGAGTAGTAGCGGTAGATCACGCGTTACCAAGATTACTACTTGCTCGTAATCTGCGGATTTCTCTGGATAGGATGAACAGAATCTGTTAATAAGCCGGCAAAAAATTACTCTCTGATTTCCTGTTCAATTTGATCGGCTGTTACATGGCGCACATCCTTGCCTTTTACCATGTAAACAACGTACTCGGACATATTTTTTGCGTGATCGCCGATGCGCTCAATGGCTTTGGCGATAAATACTATCTCCAGGCAAGTCGATATTTTTCTGGGATCTTCCATCATGAATGTGATCAATTGACGCAAGATTGAACGGAACTCTTCATCGACGAACTCATCCTGTCGGACAATTTGTGCGGCCGCATTCAAATCCAGCCGGGCAAAGGAATCGAGTGCCTTATGCAACATATCCATGGCGATACTGGCGACATGCTTGACTTCATTAAAGCGCGGAATGTGCATGCGATCCGATGAATAGATCAATTTAGCCATGCGTGCAATTTTTGCTGCTTCATCGCCTATGCGTTCCAGATCAGTAATGGTTTTGATCACCATCATGATCATGCGCAAGTCACTGGCAGTCGGTTGTCTGCGTGCAATAATCTGATTACAAATCTCATCAATGGAAACTTCCATTGCGTTGACCCGATGGTCACGAGTGATTACCTGATCAATCAATTCCTCATTGCCGCTTGTCAATGCCTCAATCGCATATTCGATTTGTTCTTCAACAAAACCGCCCATCTGCAAAACACGTGTCCGCACTTCTTCAAGATCAGCATCAAACTGCTTGGAAATATGTTCTTTGGTTGCCATTGTTTGCCTTTAGTTGGTATCGAAGTATTAAAGCACCGGATTCTTAACAGCTATCTATGTGTATTCCTATTAATCAGGCCGTAATGGTACGTACACCGTTATCTGTTCCCAGTAATAACGTATTCGCCGCGCGCCGGGCAAAAAGACCATTGGTCACAACACCGGTGATTTGATTCAGTGTTGCTTCCAGCTCAACTGGATTCATGATTTGCAACCCGTGCACATCCAGAATAATGTTGCCATTGTCGGTGATGAAGCCTTGCCGTAAGGCCGGATGCCCGCCCAATTGCACAATTTCGCGTGCAACATAGCTGCGTGCCATCGGTATGACTTCAACAGGTAACGGGAAGTTGCCAAGAACATTGACCAACTTGCTCTGATCGGTGATACAGATAAATTTCCGTGCGACCGCAGCGACAATTTTCTCGCGCGTCAAGGCGCCGCCGCCGCCCTTGATCATATGTAAGTGCTCGGTGATTTCATCCGCGCCATCGACATAGACGGGTAGATCGACGACATTATTAAGATCCAGTACTTCGATACCGTGACCTTTGAGGCGTTGCGCTGTTGCATCTGAACTCGCGACTGCGCCTTCGATTTTATTTTTAATTTTGGCTAGCTCATCGATAAAGTAATTGGCGGTAGAACCCGTGCCTACGCCAACAATACAACCAACCGGGATGTGCTGGATTGCAGTTGCTGCAACTGCGCGCTTTTGTTCGTCTTGTGTCATTATGGCCTTATTGTTAACAAAAATAATATCGCTTATCAGGATAGCGTTATCTGTGAATTTAAACAATGCTCCCGGTCATCCGGATAGTTATCCGGGAAGACTCGAAAAATATCCCAGGCTATTACGGCAATAAGCTATCAAGTTGAAGTCTGGCAGTGAATGAAAAGTGATTTTTGCATAAGTATGGGAAAGTATAAATATTCCGGTTATATTTTTGACTGGAATATATGAAGCTTGAATCAAGCTTCCAAGATCATCAAAAGAACGGATCAAACCCGGGCTCGGGGATCCGGTATTTTTTGAGCCATAATTTAAACTGTTTAACGTCATTGAACAGCATCAAATCATGTTGAATGCGGTTGATTTGACTCTGTAGCGCGCGAATATCTTCATGCAGCAGCACGGACAAACGCCTGGGAGTCAGGTGTTCATACGGTGCGAGTCCGGTCATTTTCCGGATATCCTGTTCCATCAGCATTACTTCTTGCCGCAGTTTTTCCAATTGGTTTTGCAGGATTTTGTTGTAATGCTTCAGCCGGTCGTCAGAGATGTTATTAATTTTGCTTTGGTCAATCTGTTCGATATTCAACTGTAATTCCAGCAGTCCCAGCAGATCTCTTTTTCCATAGGCTACCGTTATTTTTTGCATCAATTCAGTTTTGCGTTCGCGCTCCGCTGGATCGGATTCGCGATCGGGATGCAAGGCTGCCACCAGTTGCCGGTAAACCGCTTGAATCGATTTGCCGAGACGGGTTTCTTCTTCCTGTTCATGAGCTTCCCGGGCTAACTGTCTGGCGGATTTCTTCCGGCCGGTGCGGGATTGCTGGGCCTGTTGCTCATGCATTTTCTCTGCCAAACGTGCCGCCGTTGCTTCAGGATCGGAAAAATCAAATTCATTCTCATCCAATTCAACGCCGAACTCCCGTTCAAACATGGACTTCAGCAGTTCACTGGCTATTTCATCGCTTTCTTGGGCGGCAGCATCGTAATTTTGTCCACTGTGATGGTCATAAAGCGGCTTCAGGTCTTCGCGTCCGTGCTGGCTAATCAGTTCTTCGCACATACTGGCAATCAGGTACGAAATCTTGTCTTGCTGGTTATGGGTGAATTTCTCGTTGGTGTGCAGGGTATCCAGCATCATCACCATTTCAGCCTGATGTTCGCGGAATACTGCTCGTAACGGGTTCAGTTTTGCGGCAATTTCCTGCTGGAATTGCGGGATTGTTTCCTGCCACGCAGCCAGTAGCTTTTTTTGCGCATCAATTTTCTGAATCAATCCATTAAACTTTTTTTGTGCAGGAGAAAGGCTCGCCTGTTGCTGATTCTCTTCGATGCGGACGACTTTAATTTGGGGTTGTAACATAACACGTTGAAGTGGAGGTAAATGGGTGAGATTTTAATCCGGAGCAGATTCTTTTTTGCAAATCAGACTTTCTTTTCACTAAAATTTTAGTACTGCGACTCAAATATGCTGCTGATTTCTAGTTGGAGCACTATATCACTACCATCAGTTTATTTCATTTCATGCTTCCGGTTATTCTCCCGGCCTGCAAACTGCGATATGCCTGATTAGTCCATCCGGAGTGAAGTGGATACGCTCCAGCCCGTGCCGCACCACCGGATTACCGGAAGATGCATCCACGCCAG
The DNA here is from genome assembly GCA_964509635.1 of uncultured Nitrosomonas sp. Taxonomy (GTDB): domain Bacteria; phylum Pseudomonadota; class Gammaproteobacteria; order Burkholderiales; family Nitrosomonadaceae; genus Nitrosomonas. The sequence continues at coordinate 4,886 of CAZDYN010000175.1, forward strand.
TCATGACAAAAGGGAATTCCGCACCGCTATCTTCAATGCTGCGGTACTCTGCTACTTCCCAGTGAGCATCGGGAAAGCGTGTGAAAAAGCGGGCCATCATGGCATGAATCGCATCGCTGCCTTTATATTCGCCGAAATAAGCGGAATGATAGGTGGCGTCAGCGGCGAACAAGGGTTTGATGAGCGCGAGATCATGGCTATTGGATAAGGTCACATAGTTTTTTGCCAGTTTAACCGGTTCTATCGCATGCATTGCATCCATCCATCCATCCATCCATCCATCCATCCATCCATCCATCAAAAAGTACACGGCTCCTCGCTATCCATTATGAAGACTTCGATTCCGCGCGAGTGAAAATCCATTCATTCCGGTCACTATCGTCTTCGCTAAACCGGTATCCTGCAACATCAAAGTTTTTGATGTCTTCGGGGTTGGTGAGTTTATTCCGGATGATGTAGCGGCTCATCATGCCGCGCGCTTTCTTGGCAAAGAAGCTGATGATTTTATAAATACCATTTTTTTCGTCTTTAAAAACAGGTGTAATGATGCGCGCCCCCAATTTATTTGTGCGGATGGATTGGAAGTACTCATTGGAGGCCAGGTTGATCAGGATGCCATCTTTCTGTTTTTGCAGATCTTGATTGAGTGATTGGGTAATTCTGTCTCCCCAGAATTCATACAGATTATTGCCGCGCGGATTGTTGAATTGGGTGCCCATTTCCAGCCGGTAAGGCTGCATCAGATCCAGCGGGCGCAACACGCCATATAAGCCGGACAGGATGCGCAAATGATCCT
>CAZDYN010000176.1:0-2333 GCA_964509635.1 uncultured Nitrosomonas sp.
ATTACCCGTGCCATCGATGGCCAGCGTACCGGTCAGCGTGAGATTTTCCACATTGATAAAAACCGGATATTTTCCGGATACGCAAAATCCTTTTTAGGGTGCTATTGATTCCTTGTTTCCTTACTCCCTGCACCCTCCAGAATACGCATCACCAGATCGGACGTGGATATGCCGGGGGTATAGGGTAGTTCCTGAATCATCTCAGCCGGTAATGATGCGCATAATTTGCGTTTATCCTGGCGTTCCTGTTCCGATGCGCAGGCAAAGGTGTAAATATCAAAGCCGTGTTGTTGCATGAATTCCAGCGTGACACTCGCCGGGGTTTCCGTCATGACGGCATCGGCGTATTTGCACGCGGCGACAACGGCGGCGCGTTGCGCCTGTTTCATGACCGGCAGCTTGCCTTTGTTTTCCACCACGCGCTCATCCGAAACGACGCACACCGTCAGATGCGTTCCCAATGCGCGTGCCGCTTGCAGAAAATTCACATGGCCTTCATGAAACAGATCGGCCACCATGCGGGTATACACGCGTATTTGCCGTTGATTTCTTGGCCATGCGGGAATTTCCCGCTTCAAGCGTGTAAGCGCCCGTTCCAGCCATTGGCGGCTGCGCAGCGCGAGCACGTCATCGGGGTCTTTTAGCGCGATCTGATGCGCATAACACCACGCTCTGGACAAATCCCCCGCCAGCCAGCGCTGTATCAGCCGGTGATACGCATAACAGCGTACCAGCAAGGTAAAACTTTCCAGGTTGAGCGCGGATACCACGGTATCCCAATGGGGATTCGGCGTGCGCCAGTCGCCATAGAATGCGGTGAGAATTCTTTCCGGCTGGCGCGGAAACCAGACGGTGCCGTAATCCGTTTCACGTTGCGTCAAATCGAATTTGGGGAAAACCGATACCCGCTGATACTCACCGGGATAGCCGGGCAACGCGAAACCGCCCACGATCTGCTTGCCTCTCGCCTGCAAGCCGCAGACATCGAGCGTAATCCCCAATTCCGGGTGCACGTAATCGCGGTAATTAGCGTACTCAATCCGCATCGGCGAGCGCGCCCACCCGGCTTGCTCCAATGCGGCGCAACAGGCATCCCACGATTCCATGCGCACGGCGATGTCGAGATCCTTATCGAAATCCAGCAGGCAGCCGTTACGAACCAGGCCCAGCAAAGTACCGGCAAAAGGAAATGCCGGGATGTCCAGCCTGGCCAGTTGCGCGCACGTCGTCCACAGCAATTGTTCGGCTTTACCCGAGGCAAAGACATTTTGCTCGGTTTGCAGCAGCTTCACCGGCTCCTTTTGCGGCGGGATTTTTCCCGTTCCGGCCAGCGCCATCAGGTGATTCAATGCATAAGTGAAATGCGCCTGCGCGGAGGATAAGTCCAGCAAAACAAAACTCGCGGTCCCCAACACATGCGCCCAGTGCGCCTTGTGAAAGTCCCCTTGCACATGCGCATAAATTTTCGCGGCATATGCGGGCACATCGGCCGCCCGGCCGGTACGCATCGCCAGCGAGCACCATAACCGGGCCACATCCTGCGACAGCGGATTCTCAATTTTCAGCGGATCGAGTATTGCATCAGCGTCATTGAACTTACCGGCGGCGATCAAATCCTTCGCTTTCAATAACAGTTCTTCAAGCTTCGTGGTCATGTTCAGCAATCCATTATTCTATTATTTTCACAGGTACTTAGCCGCATCCGCTCCAATATCAAGCGCAATTAATGAGTGCATTTTAACCATTATTCAATATAATATGAATCATTCTCATTATTGTTTAAGTGTTTTAATGAGACGAAACAGCACATAATTTTATCGATTGAGTGAACGCGTTTAATTAGGAGGCAAAATATGGCAGTCAGCATAACACCACGTCCCAATCTGGGCTCAGGCGCTATCAAGTTTATTGATGGCATCCCTTTTGAAGGAATCGGATCCGCCGGATTTACCGAAAATGATTTACTCATCATTGGTGATGATCTGGATAATTTCGATCTGATTGGCGGTGACGGTCATGACGAAATCGAGGGCGGCGGCGGTAACGACATTATCAAAGGCGGCGCCGGCAATGGCATACTGAAAGGCGGCGACGGTGACGATGACATCGATGGTCAATCCGGAACCGAGAAACTGTTCGGCGGTGACGGCAACGATATATTGCGCGCCGGCGGTTCATCCGATGATCGCGATCAGCTTAACGGCGGCGCGGGCAACGATACCTTCGGTTTTTATGGTGCAGGTCAATTTAGAATATCCGACTTCACTTTAGGGGAAGACCGCTTGTTCTTCGACTCACAAATCCTCGGGATCAATTCGATGCCGGAATTGCTG
>CAZDYN010000176.1:2343-5680 GCA_964509635.1 uncultured Nitrosomonas sp.
CACCGATATTGTAGATAACGGCGACACCGGCTTTTATGCCGAATTTCTCGGCGGTGTTGCCACCATCGAGCTGGTTGGCGTCAACGTAAATTCGATTACCCCGGCTATGATCGTGTTTGATCTGTAGAAATACGCATAAGCGCAATCATCAAACCATCCAATCCTCTCTCATTTTCCTTGAAAGAGCAGCCAATCCTGAAAAAGCGTACAACAGGATTGGCTGTCCAGGGAATCTCCGCATCACAGTCATTTACGAGCACAACGGGAAATCCATAGTATGGATTGCCAGGGATTCCTCACTTTGTTCGGAATGACATACCAAGATTACTCAGAGTTTCCTTTTAGAACACCCCCGCAGCAAGCTGCGGGGGTTTAGCCCGGTAAAGAGTCTTACCGGCGATTACAGTGTAGCAAGGAAAGCAACCAGATCGGCTTTTTCTCTGTCAGTGAATCCTATTGCAAAACGCTGATTATAAAAATCAACCACCGCGGACAGATTGCCCGCCGAACCATCATGAAAATAAGGCGGGCGGGATGCAACAGCGCGCAATACCGGTCCTTTGAAACGGCCGATATCCTTCCATTTTCCGGTAATCAAAGCACGCCCCGGATCGGTGGTCTGAACGGTTTCGCCAGTCGCTTTGTTTCTCAGCGTATACAAAGGCATATCCGGCGTGCGGCGGGATGCGTCGGAAATCCCGATATCCAATGGCATGGGCGTTGAGTGATTGCCCGAATTCGGCGTGTTATGACATGTGGTGCATGTCCCTGGCAGCACACTGACGCCCAGATCGTCGTTGATGCCTTTAACGCCGCTGATCTGAATCAGCCTGGTATTAAACAACGCTTGTCCGCGCGCAATGGCGGCGCGCGCGCGCTCACGGCTATCCCGTGATCTGCCGGAATAGCGGCTCCAGGTATTGTAAAGCGACATCACATCAGGCGTAAAAGGCTCATGGGTGCGATAGTCGCCGGCAAGGGTATCATTGATACCAAAATAATATTCCTGCCCCATCAATTTCGCCGGACCACCCAAGGCGCCGTCGCTGGTAAGGCTCCCGGCGACCTTGTCCTGTACCTGCGCGGTAAACAATCCCATCTCAAACGCCACGATTTCCTCACGCTCGGCCTGGGTCAGATCCGCCAGAGCTTCCGCGTGACCCAATGTCGCATGATTAGCCTGCGTGGATAAATCAAACGGTATGGGGGAAAAGCAGGTCGCAGTGCCAGCAATACAATCACCGGAAGTTGCATCCAGTGTCGTTTCGCGCCCCTCCCACATGACCGCGCTGATAAACTTGAGATTGGTCGTCGGCATCGGGCGGCGGAACAGCGACAGCTCGGCTTCGCTTGCGAAACCATAGGGATCATCCGCCTCTACCAATTCAAATTCCGCATCCGCGGGGATACCGATCCCGACACGGATATTGGCTTTATTCAGCAGCATGCTGTAGGCCTGACGGCGTTTTTCAACTGTCGACACGTCCGCAAGCGGCGAGTTGGCACCGTCCACCAGGCGGAAAACCGGATCCAATCCCGCTGTTTTTTCGAAACGCGCCTTCACGCCTTGCGGGGTAATGGCCCATCCTTCTGTTGGCACATGGCAAGTGGCGCAGGTACGGTCATTCGTTCCAAATTTCTTAAAAAATGCATTATTTAAATCAATAAAACCTGCTGTACTGTAGGTCTTGTCCTTACCATGAAGATTGGCGCCAGTGATACTGGCTGGATTGCCATTACCGCCAGCCAATACCGGCACTGCTATTAACAATAAAATCAGTGCAACCCATCCTGATATCAACATATTCATACTTTTATCAATCATTTTTATCTCTTATTCACAATAATATAAAATTCTTCACTGACAAAATGTTATGGAACATCCATAAACCGTCATGCCACATAAAAAAATTTCCGGTCCGCGCAAAATGACGAACCGGATTTAACCGGAACCTCCTTAAAGAAGCTCTGAAAACTGTCATTTCGAGCACAGCGGGAAATCTAGGGTATTGATCGCCAAAGATTTCTCACTTTGTTCGGAATGACATATGGAGGTTATTCAGAGCTTCCTTAATCAAGGCGGCATTATTCTGTAAAAACATAAAAATGAGAATGCGGCAAATTGTCACATCCGGCAGACGGCGATTACTTCACGGTATACAGGGTCATCATACCGGCACTGATATGGTCATTCACGTGACAGTGATACATCCATTCACCTTTCACATCGGGCTGCATGTCCAGTGTTTTGGTCGCAGCCGGCAGCACTTCGGTCACATCCAAGCGGTTGCCGTTGTGCAGAAGCGTCGCGCCGTGCCAATGCGGCGTATGCAGATCCACTTCGGTTCCCATGCCCAGGACATACCAGCGCACGCGCTCTCCCTTGTGCATCAGATAGCCTTGGTTGTTACCATAAACCAGCCCATTGATGCCGTGCATCAAATTACTTTCCACGAAGACTTCATTCTCCGGATCGCAGGAATCCGCGCAGGCGGATAGATTGGTTGCCAGATGCAGGCTGGCATTTTCATCGAACACCGTGAATAACGAGATGAATTCACGCTCGACATCTCGCGGCGCGCCATCCGGTTTTGCCTGTCCGCTGCGGGTGATGATGATCGGACCGATCAATCCGGCATTGGTGTCGGCAGACTCGTTCACGTGACTGTGGTAAATCCAGACAATCGACGATGGATCATTCTTACCCGGCCCGGCACGTTCCGGAACAGCCCAGACATAAGTGTGTTCCCCGCCCGGCGCAACCACGCCATGTTGCCGGTGAGCACCGCCCGCAACAGGGGCGTGCGCGGCGCCCTCATGCGCCTGGGTATATTGAACGCCATGCGGATGGATGCTTGCCGGGAAACGCGTATTGTTTTTGAAGTGAACGATGATCCGGTCCCCGACAGCCGCGCGAATGACCGGCCCGAGTATGCCCAGATGCTCTTCCTCGGCGCTGCGCGGCTTGATGGCGCCAAACCCTTCGGTATATTGCCGGTAAACTGATTTCAAATAACGCCGCCCGATCCCATGTTCCACGAATATACGCTGATCCGCGTCGAATTCATTGCCGCTCATCGGATCGACGGGAAACGAAGGCGCGTAATCCCACTGCACTTCGTCGGCCGCTATCCAGTAAACCCGTTCCACCGGCTTGGCAAAAACCGGATTGCCGCTCAATACAATCCACATCAAAATCACGGCAAAAGCAAAAATTTTATTTTGCAGCATGTAAAAATTTCTCCTGATTAAAGGAAGTTCTGAACAAGTGTCATTTCGAGCCAGAGCGAGAAATCTATTACATTGATTATTAAATATTCCTCACTGCATGCGGAAT
>CAZDYN010000177.1:0-5670 GCA_964509635.1 uncultured Nitrosomonas sp.
CAATCCATCCGGCAACAATCGATACCGCAAGAAATAACATTTCCTTCTGGCTATGCGCCGCTCCCATCTGGGTTCTACTCGAGTATTTCGATTTACTGTTAGCCCATGGCGCACGGCGGATTGTTGTCGTGTCCTCCACCAGCCGCTTTACAAAAAATACTTCATCCGTTCCCGAAGAAAGGAAAATTGCACAGCAATTGATAGAAAGTGAAGAGCTTGTGCAAACTTGGGCCGCCACGCATGGAATAGAATGGATTATTTTGCGCCCGACACTGATTTACGGGTATGGACGTGACAAAAATATCACTGAAATTGCAAGATTCATCAGCCGGTTTGGATTTTTCCCCTTACTAGGACCAGCCCAAGGATTACGGCAACCCATTCATGCCGGAGATCTTGCATCAGCTTGTTATTTTGCGTTGAGTACTTTAGATTTAAAGAATCGGTCCTATAACTTGCCTGGAGGAGAAACTTTGCCTTATCGCGAAATGGTCCAACGCGTGTTTGCAGCGCTCGACAAGACACCGCGCCTGCCGACCATACCACTATGGCTTTTCCGCATGGCCGCCCGGTGGGTTAGCCGGGTGCCACGCTACCGCCACTGGACAACGGCGATGGCAGAAAGGATGAATCAGGATTTATGCTTTGATTGTTCAGATGCACGTCGTGATCTCAATTTCTCCCCTAGAGCATTTAAACTGGCCGCTGAAGATTTACCTAGTCAAAACTGACCATTAACAATTATAATTAATTCAACATATTGCGTATTCCAACAGTCTTCGCTTAAACTCAGGCGGTGGCGGTAATTATCTTTTTTGAATCAGTAACATAATTTTTCCACCCTGACATTATCAATGAAATTCAAATTTAAAGCTCCTCAGAATGAAGTTGCGCAGGTACTGGCCAGCTTTAAACAGACGTTTCGAAACATTGGTGTTTTTAGTGCCATCATCAATATATTGATGTTGATGCCGGCCATTTATATGCTGCAACTCTATGACAGCGTAATCACCAGCCGTAGTGAAATGACTTTGTTGATGCTGACCTTGATCATGCTGGGCGCCTATGTTTTTATGGGCGCGCTGGAGTATGTACGCAGCTTTGTACTGATTCGCGTCGGCGCCCAGCTCGACATGAAATTGAATAAACGTGTTTATACCGCTGCTTTTGAGCAAAGTTTAAAACAAGGCGGCGGCAATGCCGGGCAGGCTTTAAAAGATTTAACCAATTTACGGCAGTTTTTGACGGGTAACGCTCTGTTTGCCTTTTTTGATGCTCCGTGGTTTCCGATTTATTTATTCGTTATATTCATGTTTCATCCCGCTCTGGGCATTTTTGCCTTATGTGGAACAACCATCTTGATCTCATTGGCCTACATCAATGAGAAAATTTCGCACAAACCCCTGGCCGAAGCCAATTCAATGGCAATTGCTTCCACCAATGTGGCATCGAATAATTTACGCAATGCCGAAGTAATCGAAGCCATGGGTATGTTACCCAATATACAAGCGCGTTGGTATCAACTGCACAGCCGCTTTCTGAACTTGCAGGCCGAAGCCAGTGAAAAGGCGGGTATTGTGACTGCACTATCCAAATCGTTCACCGTCGCACTGCAATCACTGATGCTGGGATTGGGCGCTTTGCTGGTTTTAGACAACACCATTACTCCCGGCATGATGATCGCCGGTTCAATTCTATTGGGTAGAGCCATCGCGCCGGTTCAATTATTGATCAGCGTCTGGAAGACCATCGGCAGCACACGTAGCGCATATGAACGTTTAACCAGTTTACTTGAACACAATCCGGCGCGTGAAGCAGGCATGGCGTTACCCAAACCCAAAGGCATGATCGCTGTTGAAAATGTGACAGCCATCCCGCCCGGTGGCAAAGTTCCGGTCATTAAAGGATTGGCTTTTTCTATCGCGGCTGGCGAGGTGCTTGGCGTCATTGGCCCCAGCGGATCAGGAAAATCGACCTTGGCCCGCTTATTAGTCGGTGTGTGGCCAGCTGCCGCCGGAAAGGTAAGGCTGGATGGTGCCGATGTTTATCTTTGGAACAAGGATGAACTGGGGCCGCATATCGGATACCTGCCGCAGGATATCGAGTTATTTGCCGGTACTATTTCCGAGAATATCGCACGTTTCGGAGAAATTAATGCCGACAAGGTCATTCTGGCTGCCAGACGGGCAGGTGTTCATGAAATGATCTTAAACATGCCGGAAGGCTATGATACACCGCTAGGCGAGGGCGGCGCGGGCCTTTCGGGCGGGCAGAAACAACGCCTCGGTTTAGCGCGTGCCATGTATGACGATCCATCAGTGATTGTCCTGGATGAGCCTAATTCAAATCTGGATGATGTAGGGGAACAGGCACTACTGGCAGCATTAATCGATCTTCGAAAGCGTGGAAAAACGATTGTCCTGATTACACACCGCACCAGCATCATCAGCGTTACCAGCAAACTGCTGCTACTGCAGGATGGCAGCGCAAAGATGTTTGGTCCGACCAATCAGGTCATCGAAGCGTTAACCAAACAGCAGCAACAGGCACAACAAGCGCTTCTGGCACAGCAAGAAGCGCAAAAACAAGCCACTCAAGGTCAAACACCCCCCGCTGCCAATACCACCGACCCGAAAACCGAATAAGTTTGACACGCCGTTCAATTGACAATTGAAAAAACACGCACCATCGAACAGGAATGATGATGAAACTTGTAGCTGAAGAAAAAGGAACCGTTATCAGGAGTACTCCAGCCGACAATTCAAATTATGTTGAAACGGATGAAACGATCCATACAAAACTAGGCTGGTGGGTCGTCCTGGCAGGTTTTGGCGGATTTATTCTATGGGCATCTTTGGCACCGCTGGACAAAGGCGTGCCGATTTCCGGCAGCGTAACAGTCGCCAGTCATCTTCAAGCAGTCCAACATCAAACCGGCGGCATCATCGACAGTATTCTGGTTAAGGAAGGAGACTCTGTCAAAGCAGGGCAGGTACTGGTGCGTATGAACGACGTTCAAATCAAAGCACAAGCGGAGATAACCCGTACTCAGCTCCACACAGCGCACGCAGTGGAAGCGCGCTTACTGGCAGAGCGTGACGGTCAAAATGAAATTTCATTCCCGACCGAACTCCTATCACTGCAAAATGATCTGCGTATTGCCAATAGCATCTTGATACAGAGTCAGTTATTCACATCACGCAAGCTGGCATTGCAGCATGAAATCGCAGCGCTCGAGGAGAGTATCGCCGGCTTGAAAATGCAGCTGCGCGGACTTGAAGCATCTAAGTCCAGCAAAAACCAGCAGCTCAAATTCCTGGAAGAACAGCTTGTGAATTTACGTGATCTGGCGACGGACGGGTTCGTGCCCCGCAACCGTTTGCTCGATCTTGAACGAACCTATACACAACTGACCGGAGAGCTTTCTGCGGATACCGGCAATATCGGGCGCACGCAACGCCAAATAGCCGAATTGGAACAGCGGCGCATCCACCGGCAGCAGGAATACCAGAAAGAAGTGCGGCAACAACTGTCCGATATCAAACGTGAAGCCGATGCGCTCAGCAGCCGTTTGCAGGGACAGGATTTTGAATTAGCCAACGTAGAAGTTAAAGCACCCGTTGACGGTATTGTCGTAGGAATGAATGTATTCACTGAAGGCGGCGTTATCGGGCCGGGCTTCAAGTTAATGGATATTGTTCCCAGTGCTGACATGCTGGTCATTACCGGACAAGTGCCGGTGCATCTGATTGACCGGGTACATGCAGATCTGCCCGTTGACCTTATTTTTTCCACCCTTAACCAAAAGAAAACCCCCAAGATTCCAGGTGTCGTGACTCAGGTATCCGCGGACCGGTTAACGGATGAACGGACCGGATTCCCATACTTTAATATAAAAGCCAAAGTCACTCCGGAAGGCATGAAACAATTAGCCGATCAGCAAATACGGGCAGGTATGCCGGTAGAAATATTTATCAAAACAGGTGAACGATCATTGATGAATTACTTATTCAAACCGATACTTGATCGCGCACATTCAGCAATGAGCGAAGAATAATTGCAATGATAGTTATCCGTAAAAAGACTCTTGTTTTAGTTTGCACTATTCTTCTTAACCAAGCTGGCCATGTGTATGGACTGAATCTGCTGGATGCCTATGAAGCGGCACTCCAGCATGACCCCATCTACCGTTCCGCCATGCACGAAAATGAAGCGGGACAGCAGGCTGAAATCATTGGCCGTTCCAGTCTTTTACCGAATTTGGCTGTTACCCATGCACAGAATAAAAACTCGGGTACTCTGGATACAGGAGCCAGTTCGCAACCGTTAAATTTTGACGGGCAAGTCAGCACCTTATCACTGCGCCAGCCTTTATTTAACCTGGAAGCGATAGCCGGTTATCAACAAGGAAAAGCAAAAGCCGATTCCAGCCGTGCTAAATTTGCGGGTCATGGTCAACAGCTTGTGGTCCGGCTGGTGGAAGCCTATGTAGAAACATTACTGGCGCAGGATCATGTAAAACTTGCAGAAACACAACGCGATGCCCTTGAGGAACTCAAGCGGGTTAATGAAAGCATGTTGCAAAAAGGCGAAGGTACCACGACCGATGTACTGGAGACGCAATCCAAATTCGCGCAAGCCCAGGCAAAAGTGATTGAAGCCAACGACGAGCTTGAAACTGCACAACTAAAGCTTGAAGCAATTATTGGGCAGAAGATATCCCGGCTGGATCGTTTATCTGATGCCTTCAGTTCCCGCATGATCCAATTATCGGATTACGATAACTGGCACGCGTTGGCACTTGAGCAAAACGCTGAGCTGGTCACGCAACGTCATAATGTAGTATCGGGCAAAGAAGAAGTTAAAAAAAGCCGCGCGGGCCATATGCCTCGTGTCGATCTGGTTGCAAGTCTCACAAAGAACAAAAGAGGCTCTTTTATTACACAGGGTTTGGATGCGGAATTTGGCACAATAGGATTTGAAGTCAATATGCCCTTATACTCGGGGGGGCGCGTTGATGCCCTGACCACCCAGGCAGCGGCAAACCATGCCCGTGCCGAAGCCGATCTGGACGCAATCACCGACAAAGTTCTCATTGAGTTGCGCAAACAATACAACTTGCTGATAAGTGGCGTTAGAAGAATTGAATCTCTGGAACTGGCTGTTAAATCAGCAGAACTTCTTGTCGAAGCGACCCAGAGAAGCATCCGGGGCGGTATCCGTATCAATTTAAATCTATTGGATGCTCAGCAACAACTGCATACGGTACGGCGCGATCTTGCACAGGCCAGATACAGTTACCTGCTGGCTTATCTCCGCTTGCAGTTAACTGCTGGGACGCTGACATTGGACGATCTAAGAAATATAGCCGGTTATTTCAAAGCCGACCCACATTGATTACAACACTCAGAATCCAGGAGTCTGTGGTCATGAAAAATCCAGATTTCCGGGATGCTTAACCTCCGTTCCTAGAAATTTAGAAATACTGACAGGCTCATTTTATGAACTCAAGTTTCTGCTGCCATCAGTTTTTACCGGCTTTTTCATTGGCCTGCCAGTGAATGGCATCTCGAAATATTGTCCGATCAGCAATCGCCGCGACCTTGCCGATCGCTAACAGGCTGTTGAAAAATGTTTTCGAGGCAGCCGATACAAGGCAAAAACAGGCGA
>CAZDYN010000178.1:0-1487 GCA_964509635.1 uncultured Nitrosomonas sp.
ATGCGTCATGATCAGTGCGGCGCAGGCGCTGAATTCGATGGCGAAATCCCGGTCTGAAACAGCATCCAATGAATTTTCACAGACCCCGTCAAAATCCAGTAGCTGCGCAACGCGTTCCCGCTTGATCGGATAGCTGGTACCTGCCAGCGCGGCTGCACCCAGCGGCAATTGGTTGACTCGTTTCCGGCAATCGGTCAATCGTCCGGCGTCGCGTTTTAACATTTCAAAATAAGCCATCAGATGATGACCGAACGAAACCGGCTGTGCTACCTGTAAATGGGTAAAACCGGGCATCACGGTCTGGATATGCTGTTCCGCCAAGTTCAGCAAAGCGTGCTGCATTGCTTTGATCAAATGGATAATTTCGTCAATAGCCGCACGCAAAAATAAGCGGATATCGGTAGCTACCTGATCATTGCGCGAACGGCCGGTGTGCAATCGTTTGCCGGCATCACCGGCTAAAGCGGTCAGACGCTTTTCAATATTCAAATGAACATCTTCCAGTTCCTGCAACCAGGTAAATTGATGGTTGCGGATTTCATCGAGAATCTGATTTAAGCCCTGGCGGATAGCCGCCAGGTCCTCATGACTGATAATTTCTTGTTCAGCAAGCATCTGCGCATGTGCCAGCGACCCCTGAATGTCATATTCGGCAAGCCGCTGATCAAAACCTACGGAAGCGGTATAGCGTTCCACGAGCGCCGAAACCGGCTCACTAAAGCGCCCGGACCAGGTTTTTTTATTGTTTTCTTTGTTTATTGCTGAGTTATTATTCATTACGTTGCTATAATCCCCTGTTACCTGCCAAAAACCCAAATAGACGCCAATTATAAAACATAAATGCAAGACCGGTTATTTTGCCGTATTGCGATGTTTCCGCATTGCCCGGTGTAAGTGATCAATGTTGAATTGTTAAATCAATACACTTTATCCCGATCTTGCCGCGATTTCCCGGTTTAATTGATGTGCGCCACTTTTCCTTCTATTAGGATTAGTGGATAATTTGGGTTTTTCCTATGCGATCTATAACACAAGGAGTTATCCATGACGGATCAGAACAAGCAAAACCCTAATGAACAATCTAAAGCTGAAACTTTCTTTTCATTGTTAAACGCCAAGTTTGAATGGCTGGCTAAAATCCCGACCATGCAATTGCCCGGAAAATATGCAGTGGTGCTGGTAGGAATCATTGTAGTGATTTTTGCTTGGAAGGCAATTGCAGTCAGTAAGGTGGAATCTGATATGGCCAAGAAACTTGAAAGTGAACGTGTGCTGATTACACAACAGGCCCGTGAATACGCGGATCAACAATATATCAAGGAAGAAGAGCGCTTCGGGCAGGTATTATCCTGGGCGGTGCGTGGCGAGCTGATCCGTAACAATGTTGATCAGATCGATCAATATCTGAGCGAAATCGTTAAGATGAAAGATACTGAACGCGTTGTATTGATTGGCGATGACGGTCAATTACTGGTTTCAACCGATAA
>CAZDYN010000178.1:1497-5652 GCA_964509635.1 uncultured Nitrosomonas sp.
TGGAATTATTTCCCAAGGAAATTCTGAATTTGCAGAAAATAACGGTTAAATCGGATGTCGATGGCAAAAAGATTCTGGTTGTTCCAGTAATGGGCTTGAACAAGAAAATCGCTACCGTAGTGGTTAGCTACAAGCAGCCGAAGTTTTAATAAGCATTGACCGGGAGTTTACGGTTAAAAAATGACCGTTGCCATTAAGGGGCCTTTGTTAACTGCAAAGGCCTTTTTTGTTATGAGCGATCACGGCGGATTTGCGCGCCCAATGCGGATAGTTTTCCCTCAATGTTTTCATAGCCGCGATCCAGGTGATAGATGCGGTCAATCACGGTTTCGCCTTGCGCGACAAGACCGGCGATCACAAGGCTGGCCGAGGCGCGCAAATCGGTTGCCATGACATGCGCGCCGTCCAGTTGGGGAATGCCGTGCACAATGGCTGCGTTGCCTTCCACTTCGATATGGGCATTCATGCGTTTCAATTCCTGCACATGCATCAAGCGGTTCTCAAAAATAGTCTCGGTGATGATGGCTGTGCCGTCGGCAATACAGTTCAGCGACATGAACTGCGCCTGCATGTCGGTCGGAAAGGCCGGGTAGGGGGCGGTGCGCAAATTAATCGATTTGGGCTTGGCGTGCATTTTCAGATGAATCCAGTTTTCTCCGGATTCGATGCGCGCGCCCGCTTCGGTTAATTTGTCCAGAACGGCATCGAGCAAATGCGCATCAGTATCTTTTAAATGGATTTCCCCGCCGGCAGCCGTGACCGCAACGAGAAAAGTGCCCGTTTCGATGCGGTCGGACATGACCGTGTGCTCAGCGCCATGCAATGATGGCACGCCTTCGATCGTGATGACATCGGTGCCGGCGCCGTGAATTTTTGCGCCCATCGCACTCAGGCAATGGGCCAGATTGACGATTTCCGGTTCCCGTGCCACATTCTCAAGAATCGTCGTTCCCTCCGCCAAGGTTGCCGCCATCATCAAGTTTTCCGTTCCGGTAACGGTGACAATATCAAATACAATACGGGCGCCATGCAATTTTTTCGCCACGGCATGGATGTAACCATGTTTGATCTGAATTTCCGCGCCCATTGCCTGTAACCCTTTGATATGCTGGTCAACCGGCCGCAGACCGATCGCGCAGCCGCCGGGCAATGAAATGTTGGCTTCCCCGGCGCGGGCAAGCAGCGGTCCAAGCACCAGAATGGCGGCTCGCATGGTTTTAACCATCTCGTACGGAGCGACCAGGTGAGTCAGCATGGCTGCAGATAGCACAACCTCGGATGCGCCGGGCGCGGCGATTTCTGTTCCCATTTGCTTGAGCAGCGACAACATGGTGGCAATGTCTTGCAGCGCCGGCACATTATTTATTTTCAGGGGCTCTGCGGTTAACAGCGCGGCACACAGTACAGGAAGCGCGGCATTTTTTGCGCCAGAGACGGAAATTTCACCGTAAAGCGGCGTGCCGCCCTGGATAATCAGTTTTTGCATTGCATGAAAGATTCAAATAAAAGTGTTATTAAAATGCCGGTTCGCGTGAGTGCTGGCAAACAAGCAGCGATCAACCGGTTGAAATGTGCCAAGGTTCATTGCATCATAGCGCACCAGCGCGTTCAGCGTTATATGCCCCGGCGCGTACTATAGCAAAAAAAATTGAATAAATTCATCAGGAGAGAAAATGACCAAGCAGATAATCCATACCGCGGATGCGCCACAGGCAATCGGCACTTATTCCCAGGCAGTCCGGGTTAGTGGCGGGGATACCGTTTACCTGTCAGGCCAGATCGGGCTGGATCCCGTCAGCATGCAAATGGCTAACGGTATCGAGGCCCAGATTCAACAGGTATTTGCCAATCTGAAAGCCGTGGCGGCCGCCAGCGGCGGCAGTTTGAACGATGTTGTGAAGCTTAATATATTTCTGACGGATCTGGATAATTTTGCATTGGTCAACGAGAAGATGGCGAGTCATTTTTCCCAGCCTTATCCGGCACGTGCCGCGGTCGGCGTTAAAGCCTTGCCGCGCGGAGCCCTGGTGGAAATGGATGCGGTGATGGTAGTGCAAAACTGACCGGGCGATTAAACAGCCGATGCCGTATTACCCGTTAGTGCAATGACTGTCAGCGCTCACGTGCAGGAGAAGTTATCGCGTCTGGGCATTCGTGATGAACTGGATTTGATTCTGCACCTGCCGATCCGCTATGAAGATGAAACGCATCTGTTTCCAATCGGTGATGTGCCGCAAGGGCGGATAGTGCAAGTTGAAGGCGTCATTATTCACAATGAAGTGGCGGTTCGCCCCAGGCGGCAATTAGTCTGTCAGGTTGAAGATAGCAGTGGCGTATTGGTGATGCGTTTTCTGAATTTCTACGGTAGTCAGATCAAAACCTATGCCGTGGGAAAGCGTGTGCGGTTATTGGGTGAAGTTCGCAGCGGTTTTTTCGGTGCCGAAATGGTGCACCCTAAATGCCGCATTGTCCGGGCAGGGGAATCGCTCGCCGATACCATGACGCCGGTTTATCCTGCGACTGCGGGTTTGACGCAGAAGATTCTGGGCAAACTGATCGGACAAGCCTTGCAGGATGCCCAGCAGACACAAGCGCTGATCGAAACCTTGCCGGAAAAAATCATCACAAAATACCGCCTGGCGGGCTTCCGGGATAGCGTGCTATGCCTGCACAACCCGCCCCCCGAGGTATCGCTGGAAGCGTTGCAGGCGCGTACACACCCGGCCTGGCGGCGTATCAAGTTCGACGAATTGCTGGCGCAGCAATTGTCCATGCGCTTGCACTACCGGCAGCGGCGCAGCCGCTCCGCGCCGGTGCTTGCGGCTAAGAACACGTTAGCGCAGCAGTTTCAAAAGCAGCTTACCTTTCAACTGACGGCTGCGCAAATCAAGGTTTGCGCGGAAATCAGCCGTGATCTGACATCCGCTTATCCGATGCAGCGCCTGCTGCAAGGCGATGTCGGCAGCGGCAAAACAATCGTGGCCGCCCTGGCTGCCCTGCAGGCGATCGAGAATGGTTTTCAAGCGGCACTCATGGCACCGACCGAAATCCTCGCCGAGCAGCATTTTCAGAAATTATCAAGCTGGTTTGATCCATTGGGAATCAAGGTGGTCTGGTTATCCGGCAGTCAGAAGAAAAAACAGAAGCAGGCGGTGCTGGATGATATCGCACTGGGTACTGCGCAGCTTGCCGTGGGTACGCATGCCTTGTTTCAGGATCAGGTATTGTTTCACCGGCTGGGCCTGGCAATCATTGACGAGCAGCACCGGTTTGGCGTGCATCAGCGTCTGGCGCTCCGTATGAAAGGCGCGCAATCCGATCAGATGCCGCACCAGCTGATGATGAGCGCCACGCCGATTCCGCGCACACTGTCGATGAGCTATTTTGCCGATCTGGATGTGTCGGTCATTGATGAATTGCCGCCCGGACGGTCGCCCGTCATTACCAAATTGATTGCCGGCAATCGCCGTGATGAGATCATCGCACGCATTCAGCAGGCTTGCCGGCAGGGCAAACAAGTGTACTGGGTTTGTCCGTTGATCGAGGAATCCGAAACCCTGCAACTGCAAACCGCGCTGGAAACCCACGATAATTTAAGCAAGGTATTCGCGGATTTGCATGTCGGTCTTGTGCATGGCCGTCTGACAACACAGGAAAAAACGGCCGTGATGACTTCGTTTAAACAAGGAGAAATCCAGTTATTAGTCGCCACAACAGTGATCGAAGTGGGCGTGGATGTGCCGAATGCGTCGCTGATGGTGATTGAAAATGCCGAACGCATGGGGTTGTCGCAACTGCATCAACTGCGCGGCCGTGTCGGGCGCGGACCGGAGGCCAGTCTTTGTATCCTGCTGTTTCAGCAGCCTTTGTCCGAAATTGCCCGCAAGCGGCTTAGAATCATTTTTGAACATACCGACGGTTTTGAAATCGCCCGGCAGGATTTGAATTTACGCGGTCCTGGAGAATTCCTGGGAGCGCGTCAAAGCGGCGTGCCGATGTTGCGTTTCGCCGATCTGGAACAGGATGGGGAGTTAATTGCCGCAGCACAAGCCGCAGCGGATGAAATGCTCAACGATTATCCGGAGCTGGCACAGCAACATATCATGCGCTGGCTGGGTGATAAAACCGAATATCTGCGGGTATGAAGCGCATGGG
>CAZDYN010000179.1:0-5641 GCA_964509635.1 uncultured Nitrosomonas sp.
TCGGGGCTGCCCATAAAAAATTGCCGGTCGGTCAATACCGACAGACAGGCTGCGCCATGCCGAGCATAGGTCTGGGCTATTTCAGCAGGCAGAAACTCAAACGATTGAATATCCGTTTCTGAAGAACGCCCGCGCAATCTGCCCTTGCTGGGGCTGGCTTGTTTGATTTCGGCGATAACAGCCGGGTGCCCTGCAGTGATTTTGTTGCGAATTGCAGCGGCAAAATCCCGTGGAGGCAATGCAGATTGAGCTTCCCGGAGTAATGACGGGTAAGGTTTTAATGCCTTGGCTGCATTGATTTCTTGTTTTTTGACAGTCAGGATTTTTTTTAAAATATCGGACATTGTGTTGTTAAGCAGGATTTCTGTGAGTAAATTCGATGAGCTGATGAAGTTTCCTGAACGCGGCGCCGCTTTCAATAGCCTGGCGGGCGGTTGTTATGCCCTGTCCGAGTGAATCGGCGACACCTGCGGCATATATCGCGGCTCCCGCGTTCATCAGAACAATATCGCGTGCGGGGCGGCCGGCGGCGTTCTCCAGTACGGAAAGCAGCATGGCTTTAGCGTGCTCGCTATCGGTGACACGGATGGCTTCAATTGGGGAGGTTTTTAAATTAAAATCCTCCGGTTTGATGGTATACACTTTCACTTCGCCGTTTTTTAGTTCACCGACATGGGTTTCACCTGTGATGGTAATTTCATCCAATCCATCGCTGCCATGCACGATCAGTACATGCTCACTACCCAGCTGCTGCAAAACATGCGCCAGGGTTTTTACCAGATCTTTACTGAATACGCCTAATACTTGCCTTTTAGCATTAGCGGGATTGGTCAGCGGGCCAAGGATGTTAAATAATGTTTTGATGCCTAATTCGCGCCGCACCGGAGCGGCGTGTTTCATGGCGGCGTGGTAATTGGGCGCGAACATAAAACCGACACCGATTTCATCGATGCTTTGAGCGGCTTGCTGCGGTGTCTGATTCAGATTAACGCCCAGTGCCTCAAGAACATCCGCGCTGCCGGATTTGCTTGATACCGACCGGCCGCCGTGTTTGGCGACGCGCGCTCCTGCGGCTGCGGCAACGAACGCCGCTGCGGTCGAGATATTGAATGTGTGCGCGGAATCCCCGCCCGTGCCGCAGGTATCGACCAAATGCGTATTATCGGAAACGTCAACCTTGGTGGCGAATTCACGCATTACCTGCGCGGCGGCTGCAATTTCTCCGACAGTTTCCTTTTTTACCCGGAGGCCCGTGATGATCGCGGCGATGAGAACAGGTGAGATGTCACCCTGCATCATTTGCCGCATCAATAAAACCATTTCATCGTGCATGATTTCTTGATGTGCAATAATGCGATGAAGCGCTTCTTGTGGAGTCATTGAATTACCTTTATTCAGCCTGGCCGTGAACGATTAACGATGAAGAAAATTCTCAAGCATTTGATGTCCATGCTCGCTCAAGATCGATTCGGGATGAAATTGAATGCCTTCGATCGCGAGTGTCTTATGGCGTATTCCCATGATCTCATCATCTTCGGTCCATGCTGTGATTTCAAGACAGTCAGGCAGTGTCGAACGCTCAATGACCAGGGAATGATAGCGGGTGGCGATAAAAGGATTGGGCAAGCCCCGGAAAACACCGCTATCGTGATGAAAAATGGGCGATGTTTTGCCGTGCATCAGTTGCTTGGCATGAATGATCCGGCCGCCGAATGCTTGCCCAATGCTTTGATGCCCCAGACAGACACCTAACACCGGAATATTCTGACTAAACTGTTTAATCACGGACAGCGATACACCCGCTTCATTGGGAGTGCAAGGCCCCGGAGAAATGACAATCCGTTCAGGATGCAATTGTGAAATTTTATCGAGAGTAATCTCGTCATTCCGGTATACCACCACTTCTTCACCCAGTTCAGAGAAATACTGCACCAGGTTATAAGTAAAAGAGTCGTAGTTATCAATCATTAGCAGCATATATATTAACGCTTTGTTTTTTCATGTTACTCTTCAGTTTTCTGAAGAAAATTATATTCAATATGATGAACGGTCAGGTCAAATCAGCAAATTTTACCAGTTCAATTGTCATGCGAATAATAATAATCGTAATTATTTGAACACTATTTGATATTGCCTTATTAATTCAGTAAAATTGCATGTTTTTAACCCTTGCCTCACCATCATTTTCCGGTGGGAGGCTTTACCCAAAAGGAACTTATGCGACATTACGAAATAGTTTTTATTGTTCATCCTGATCAGAGTGAACAAGTACCTGCAATGATCGAGCGTTATCGTGGCATTGTAACCGCAAAGAATGGCCAGATTCATCGTGTGGAAGATTGGGGGCGCCGTCAGCTTGCCTATCTGATTCAGAAAGTTCACAAAGCGCATTACGTATTGATGAATATTGAGTGTGATCAGGAAACCCTGGATGACTTGGATCACGCATTTAAATTCAGTGATGCTATTTTGCGGCATTTAACCATTCGAGTGGATGGCCCTGTCACCGAGCCATCACCGATGATGCGCCAGGAGGAAAGATCCGCTCCCGCAAGCTTGCACGCTCCCGATGCAATCGTTGATGAAGCGGAAGATGTCGCGGAAGAATCCGGCGCTTCTGCATAGACTGTATCGCAATTGGAATGTAACCAGACAATTATTTGTGGAAAAATTGTTAAACTGGGTGTTTTGCGCTATACACCGGCTGGTGTTGCCGTCATCGAGTTTACAATCAATCACGCATCCCGGCAAAGGGAAGCGGGTATCGTCCGTCAAATAATATTGGATATTTTTGCGGTTGCATTGGGACAGTTGGCTCTGACTATTGCCGGGTTCAAGATTAACAGCATGGTTAAACTCACCGGGTTTCTCAATAGAAAAAGTCACTTAAATCAGCAACTGATATTGCATACAGATCATATCGAACTCATTTAATCAGATAATAGGAATTAAAATGGCACGTTTTACAAGACGTAAAGACAGCAAAGATAAAGAAAGAGAAAAGAAAGCCAACCGCCCCTTATTCAAGCGCAAAAAGTTTTGCCGTTTCACCGCGGAAGGCATCAAGCATGTGGACTATAAGGACACTGAAATCTTGAAAGACTTTATCAGTGAAAATGGCAAGATCATTCCGGCGCGTATTACCGGCACCACCGCCTTTTATCAGCGTCAGCTGGGAACCGCTATAGAACGGGCACGTTTTCTGGCACTATTGCCTTACACCGATCGCCACTAAGGAGTAATACTATGCAAATCATTCTGATGGAAAAGATCACTAATTTAGGGCAGTTAGGGGATATCGTTAATGTTAAAAGCGGTTTCGCACGGAATTATCTGATTCCGCAAGGAAAGGCAAAGCGTGCGACCGATCAGGCCATTGCTGAATTTCAATCCAAACGTGCCGAGCTTGAGAAAGCTCACGCTGCTGCTTTGTCAGCGGCGCAGGCGGTTGCTGCGAAACTTGATGGATTGCTGGTACAGATCACGCAAAAAACCGGGAACGACGGAAAATTATTTGGCTCGGTGACCAATGCGAATATCGCTGAAGCGCTGGCAACACAGGGATTTAATATTGAAAGATCAATGATTCGTATGCCAAACGGCCAATTAAAGCAGGTTGGCGATTATCCGCTGGTAGTTGCGCTACACGGTGATGTGACGGCCAGTATTACTGTTTCGGTGTTAGGCGAAGCAATGCTCTGATACAGCGATCCTGATTCATGCTTTTTTAAAAGGACTATTCCGGTAGTCCTTTTTTCATTTGCTATTCAGCAAATGATAGAATCAAGCATTCAACATTGTGTTCCCAATACCTTATGGCACAATCGCCTATCAGTATCCATCAAGACCTGCTTGATACCTATAAAACGCCCCCTCACTCGATCGAAAGCGAGCAATCCGTTCTGGGCGGATTGATGCTGGATAATAACGCTTGGGAGAAGGTCGCTGACATCATTACCGACAGCGATTTCTACCGGCAGGATCACCGGCTGATTTATCATCATATTTGTAAACTGATCGAACAAAACAAGCCGGCGGATGTGATTACGGTGGCGGAATCCCTGGAAACATCGGCGGAGCTCCAGAAAATCGGCGGGCTTGCCTATATTGGCGCGATTGTGCAAAACACGCCTTCTGCGGCCAATATAAAACGTTACGCTGAAATTGTCCGGGAACGTTCGATTATGCGAAACCTGGCGCAGGTTGGCGTGCAGATCACGGATTCCGCGTACAATCCTGCCGGGCGCTCGGCAGCGGATTTGCTGGATGAAGCGGAAGCGAAAGTTTTTGAGATCGCCGAGGAAGGCGCCCGGGGCAAAGAGGGTTTTATTGATATCCAGCCGCTGCTGAAGCAAGTTGTTGAGCGGATAGAACTGCTCTACAGCCAGGATAATCCCAGCAATGTGACCGGTATCGCTTCCGGTTTTCATGATCTCGATCAGAAGACATCCGGATTCCAGCCGGGTGATCTGATCATCGTCGCGGGGCGTCCATCCATGGGTAAAACCGCTTTCTCGCTGAATATCGCGGAGAATGTCGCACTGGAATTGAACAAACCGGTTGCGGTATTCAGCATGGAAATGGGCGGCGCTCAGCTTGCCATGCGTATGCTGGGATCGGTTGGTAAACTCGATCAGCATAAGGTGCGTACCGGCCGTCTGGAAGATGAAGATTGGCCCAAACTGACGCATGCATTGGGCAAACTGAATGAAGCGCCTATCTTCATTGATGAAACCGCCGCGCTGAATGCTCTGGAACTCAGGGCTAGGGCGCGGCGGTTGTACCGCCAGTACGGCGAGCTAGGCTTGATTGTGGTCGACTATTTGCAGCTGATGTCTTCCAGCAGTCAGGGGGAGAACCGCGCTACGGAAATCTCGGAAATATCACGTGCCTTAAAAGGGCTGGCGAAAGAGCTCAAAGTGCCGGTCATTGCGCTATCGCAGCTTAACCGCAGTCTTGAGCAGCGCCCCAATAAGCGTCCGGTGATGTCGGATTTGCGCGAATCCGGTGCAATCGAGCAAGACGCCGATGTGATTCTTTTTATTTACCGCGATGAAGTGTACAACCCGGATTCGCCGGACAAAGGTATTGCTGAAATTATTATCGGTAAGCAGCGCAATGGCCCGATCGGAAAGGTCGATTTAACTTTCCTGGGGCAATATACGCGCTTTGAGAGTTATGCCAAACCGGAATATTATTGACAGATGATTTTTTCGCGATAACCGGATTTAACCCGGAAGTTCCATTGAATGAATTTTCTGCTGGAAAATATAGACTGGATACGGTTGTTTTTTTGTCATCATGCCGCAGCCCTAAGTTACAGTGACTGGAATAAGAAATGTCTCAATACCGTTCAATTTATCCAGATTGAGAAAAGACACATGGATTTGATTCATCGCCTGTATTTGTTGCGGCTGTTACCGTGCATCTTGATCCTGATCATCCTGACTGGCTGTATATCGCCGATGGCTCTGAACCGCGCCGTGATTGCGTATGACGAAGCGGTTACCGATGCCGTATCGCAGCAGCTATTGGTCAATATCGTGCGCGCCCACTACCGGCAGCCGGTTCATTTCACCGGGGTATCGAATATTGCCGCTACTTTCACCTTTTCCGCGAATGCTGGTGCCACGCCGGCATT